>JBEEMX010000167.1:0-6948 GCA_041192465.1 Pseudomonadota bacterium
CTGTACGTCGCCGGTCGCCCCGCCTTGCCGCTGACCGGCTCGGCCTGCCACGCCATGTCCCGGTCCAGCCACATCGTCAGCGATCCCCTGGCTCTCAGCTCCTTCGTGTAGGGCGACCATTGCGACAGGTGGTATCTTATAAGGCACCAGCATGGAGCTAAGAACCTACACCACAACGGGCGATGTCGCACCCATTCAACGAATGGATGAAGTCCCTGCGCGATGCCCTGGCCCGCGCCCGAATCCGTGCCCGGCTTGCCCGGGTGCAGGCGGGCAACTTCGGCGACTGCAAGCCGCTGCGGGAGGGTCTGCAGGAACTGCGCATCGACCATGGCCCCGGATACCGGGTGTACCTGAGTCGGCAAGGTTCGGTGCTGGTGCTGGTGCTGCTGCTGTGCGGTAGCGACAAGAGCGATCAGGACACAGCCATCCGGCAAGCCTTGGTCTACCTGAACGACTGGAAGCAACGAGGTCGGCCATGAACACCCGTGACAAGAGCTACGAAGACGATTTGCTGCAGGCCCTCACCGACCCGCAGGAGGCCGCCGCCTACATCGAAGCGGTGATGGAGCTGGACGACCCGGCTGCCTTCTCGCTGGCGCTGCGTCAGGTGGCGAAGGCGCATGGAATGGCAGAAGTGGCCCGCCGTGCCGATCTGGGCGAAAAGACGCTATTCCGCTCGCTGGGCGAGAACGGAAACCCGACGCTGGCGACGTTGCAGAAGGTGCTGCACGCGGTCGGGCTGCGCCTGAGCGTTCAACCTGCCTGAGGTGCGGTGACATACGCGAAAAATTCTTACACCGCGCGTACAGGACGACTACGGACGCCCGACCACTGCCGATCCAGCAGCGCAGTCCCGCGCCCAAGTCGTTGATTTTATTGGTAGGCCGCCCGTGAGTCGAACACGGCACCAACAGATTATGAGTCTGCTGCTCTAACCATCATGAGCTAGCGGCCCCCGGAGGAAGGACCGTGATTGTAGGGCTTTTGCCGCTGGGTTCACTTCTGACTCAGCGCGTTGCCCACCAGCCGCGACGTGATGTCCACGATCTGGATCATGCGGTCATAGGCCATGCGGGTCGGGCCGATCACACCGAGCGTGCCCACCACCTGGCCATCGACTTCATAGGGCGCCGACACCACCGACAGATCATCGATCGGCACCAGCCCGCTCTCGCCGCCGATGTAGATCCGCACCCCCTCGGCGCGGCTCGATCCGTCCAGCAGCCGCATGAGCTGCGTCTTGTGCTCGAACAGGTCGAACATCTTGCGCAGCGAACCCAGGTCACCGCCGAAGTCGCTGACGGCCAGCATCTTGCGCTCGCCCGAGATGACCACCTGCGCGTCGTCGTCATTGGCCGCGTCGCTCCCGGCTTGCACCGCCGCCTGCATCAGCACCGCAATCTCGCTGCGCAGCGCATCCACCTCGCCCTTGAGCCGCTCGCGCACCGCCTCGATCGACAACCCGGCGTAGTGGGTGTTGAGGTAGTTGGTGGCCTCGACGAGCTGGCCCTGGGTGTAGTCATGCACGGTGAAGAGCACGCGGTTCTGCACGTCCCCATCCGGCGCCACCAGGATCAGCAGCACCCGCCGCTCGCCCAGCCGCAGGAACTCCATGTGCCGGAACACGCTGGTCTTGCGCGGCGCGGTGATGACGCCGACGAAGCTCGACAGGTTGGACAGCAAGTGCGCCGCGCTGGCGATCACGCGCTTGGGCTGGTCGGGCTGCAGCGGCTCGATCAGCGGCGCCATCGACGAGTCCTCGAAACGGTGGGCCGGGCGCGAGGTGAGCATCGTGTCCACGAAGACGCGGTAGCCGCGCGCCGTGGGGATGCGGCCAGCGGAGGTGTGCGGGCTGGCGATCAGGCCCAGCTCCTCCAGATCGGCCATCACGTTGCGGATCGTGGCGGGCGACAGCTCCAGCCCCGAGGTCTTCGACAACGTGCGCGACCCCACGGGCTGCCCATCGGCTATGTACCGCTCTACGAGCGTCTTCAGCAGCATCTTCGCGCGGTCATCCATCATGCAAACGATTGTAGAGTTCGCGGGCGTACCCCGGCGGGTTTGGCCCACGGGGAGTTGCCAAACGCCTGTGGTGTAATTTCTGCATGACCAGCCGATTCCGACACGCCGCGCTCATCGGCAAGTACCAGGCCCAGGGCATGCGCCCGCTGCTGGAAGAGATCGCCCACCTGCTCACCCGGCGCGGGCTGGAGGTGTCGATCGAAGCCGACACGGCGCTCAACACCGGCCTGACCGGCTACCCGATGCTCACGCCCGACGAACTGGGCCGGCATTGCGACCTGGCCATCGTCGTCGGCGGCGACGGCACCATGCTCGGCATCGCCCGCACGCTCGCCCGCTACGGCGTGCCGATGGTGGGCATCAACCAGGGCCGGCTGGGCTTCATCACCGACATCCCCGTGGCCCGCGTGTCGCAGGCGCTGCGGGCCATGCTGGCGGGGGACTACGAAGAGGAGCACCGCGCCATGCTCGATGGCCGCGTGGTGCGCGAGGGCGAGGCGATCTACAGCGCCGTGGCGATGAACGACGTGGTCCTGCGCAGCGGCACCAGCTCGATGCTGGAGCTGCGCGTCGAGGTGGACGGCCAGTTCGTCGCCAACTTCCGCGCCGACGGCCTGATCGTGGCCTCGCCCACCGGCTCCACCGCCTATGCCCTGTCGGCAGGCGGGCCGATCCTGCACCCCGGCGTGGCGGGTTGCCTGATGGTGCCGATCGCGCCGCACATGCTCTCGAACCGGCCCATCGTGCTGCCGGACGCCGCCGAGATCCGCATCGAGATCGTCTCGGCCCGCGAGCCGTCGGTGAACTTCGACATGCAGTCGCTGGCAAGCCTGCTGCGCGGGGACTGCATCGTCGTGAAACGCTCGGAGCACCGGGTGCGCTTCCTGCACCCGCGCGGCTGGAACTACTACGCCACGCTGCGCCACAAGCTGCACTGGAACGAAGGTGTCGTCTCCGGCGACGGGAGCGCCTGATGCTCAGACGGCTGTCCCTGCGCCACTTCGTGATCGTGAGCCGGCTGGAGGTGGAGTTTCAACCCGGCTTCGCGGTGCTGACCGGCGAGACCGGCGCCGGCAAGTCCATCCTCATCGACGCGCTGCAACTGGCGCTGGGCGGCCGGGGCGACGCCGGCGTGGTCCGTGAAGGCGAATCACGGGCGGAGATCGGCGCCGAGTTCGAGTCGATTCCCGCGGCGCTGACCCACTGGCTGGACGAGGCCGGCTTCGAGGCCCAGGACGACGCGCCCGGCACCCTGCTGCTGCGCCGCACCGTGGACGCGCAGGGCAAGAGCCGCGCCTGGATCAACGGCAGCCCGGCGACGGTCGGCCAGCTCAAGGAGGTCGGCGAACACCTGGTGGACATCCACGGCCAGCACGCCTGGCAGAGCCTGACCCGGCCCGCCTCGGTGCGCGCCCTGCTCGACGACTACGCCGCGATCGACACCCGCCACCTCGCCGACGCCTGGCAGCAGTGGCGCACGCAGCAGGCCCGGCTCGACACCGCCCGCCAGCAAGGGGCGGAGCGGGCACTGGAACGCGAGCGGCTGGCGTGGCAGATCGGCGAAGTGGACAAGCTGGCGCCCGGCGAACACGAGTGGGGTGAGCTGAACGCCGAGCACCAGCGGCTGGCGCACGCGCAGGCCATCCTCGACGCGCTGCGGTCGGCGATCGAAGCGACCAGCGACGGCGAGCAGAACGCCGAATCGCTCACCGACCGCGCACTCGGCACCCTCGGCGAGGTCAGCGGTTACGCGCCCGAGTTGCAGGAAGTCATCGAGGTGCTGCAAAGCGCCCACGCGCAACTCTCCGACGCCGCCCACAGTCTCAACGCCCTGCTGCGCCGCACCGAACTCGACCCCGACCGCCTCGGCGAACTCGACGCCCGGCTGTCGACCTGGGTCGGGCTGGCGCGGCGCTACCGGCGGATGCCGGAGGAGCTGCCCGCCGTGCTGGCACAGTGGCGCGCGCAGCTCCAGGAAATCGACGCCACCGCCGACCTCGACGCGCTGCAGCAGCAGACCGAAGCCGCGTGGCAGCTCTACTTGGCCGCTGCCAGCCGGGTGTCGGCCGCACGCCACCGCGCCGCGCCGATGCTGGCCGCCGCCGTCACCACCGCGATGCAGGCGCTGGGCATGGCCGGCGGGCGCTTCGAGATCGCGCTGGAGCCGCTGCCCGAGCCCCAGTCGCACGGGCTGGAGTCGGCCGAGTTCCTCGTTGCCGGCCACGCAGGCAGCACGCCCCGTCCGCTGGGCAAGGTCGCCTCGGGCGGTGAACTCTCGCGCATCGCCCTGGCGATCGCTGTCACCACCAGCCAGCAGCGGCAGGCCCGCGGCACGGGCGCGGCCACGCTGATCTTCGACGAGGTGGATTCGGGCGTGGGCGGTGCGGTGGCGGACACCGTGGGACGGCTGATGCGCCGGCTGGGCAGCGAGCGTCAGGTGCTGGCCGTGACCCACCTGCCGCAGGTCGCCGCCTGTGCCGACACGCACCTGCTGGTCAGCAAGGCCAGCGAAGCAGGCCGCACCCGCAGCGACATCCGCACCCTTGATCCGGTGGAACGCATCGGCGAAATTGCCCGCATGCTGGGTGGACAAACCCGCTCGGACGCCGGACTGGCGCACGCCCGTGAGATGCTTGCGGCCGTGGATTCCCGTGTCCAGCTCCAGCATTCCCAGACCAACCGCGTTCCCTGACCATGCACAACAACGACAGCAGCCCTGCCACCCCGGCACCGGAGAAGGTTCCGCCGGTGGTCCTGATCTCGGGCATTTCAGGCTCGGGCAAATCCGTGGCACTCAATGCGCTGGAAGACGCCGGCTACTTCTGCGTGGACAACCTGCCACCGGAGCTGCTGCACGACTTCATCCGGCTGGAACGCAAGTTCCCCACGCGCCGGCTGGCGATCGCAGCCGACGTGCGCACGGCCTCGTCGCTGCCCAAGCTGCTGCCGGTGATCGACGCCCTGCGGCGCGAGGGCACGCCGGTGCTGCCGATCTTTCTGGATTCGCGCACCGAGACGCTGGTGCGGCGCTTCTCCGAGACACGCCGCCGCCACCCGCTGTCGGCCGAAGACGACGACCACGGCCACTCGCGCTCGGCACTCGGCGAGGCCATCGAGCGCGAGCGCGAGATGCTCAGCCTGCTGCGCGAGATCAGCACCGTGATCGACACCAGCGACCTGCGCCCGACGCAACTGCGCTCGTGGGTGCGCCAGCTCGTCGGGGCGGCGCATTCGTCGCTGACGCTGGTGTTCGAGTCGTTCGCGTTCAAGCACGGCGTGCCGCGCGACGCGGACTTGGTGTTCGACCTGCGCGTGCTGCCGAACCCGCACTACGTGCGCGAGCTGCGGGCGCTGAACGGCCGCGATGCCGGGGTGATCGACTTCCTGCGCGCCCAGCCCGAAGTCGCCGAGATGCTGGCGCAGATCGAAGGTTTCCTCGCCCGCTGGCTGCCGGCCTATGAACAGGACCAGCGCAGCTACCTGACGGTGGCGATCGGCTGCACCGGCGGGCAGCACCGCTCGGTGTACTCGGCCGAACAGCTCGCCACCCGCTTCCGCGACCGCATCCCGACGCTGATCCGGCACCGCGAAATCGAGGCCCGCGAGGCCGCGGCGGCCCACGCATGACCGGGCGCCCCGCCCCGGAGCCGGTGGTGCGGGGCGCCTTTGGCGATCTGCTGCCCCATCTGCCGCTGTTCCCGCTGGGCACGGTGCTGTTTCCCCAGGGCCTGCTGGCGCTGAAGATCTTCGAGACGCGCTACCTCGATCTGATCACGCACTGCCTGCGCAGTGGCGCGCCGTTCGGCGTGGTGACGCTCGTGCAAGGTGCGGAGGTGCGCGCCGGGGATGGCGAGGTGCGTTTCGAACACGAAGGCTGTCTGGCCGAGCTGATCGACTGCGACAGCCCGCAGGCCGGCATCCTGCAGATCCGTTGCCGTGGCTTGCAACGCTTCACCGTCTCGCAGGTCCACCAGGCGCCTGACGGCCTGTGGCGCGCGGACGCGGTGTTGCAGCCCGCCGACGCCGTGGAGCCTCCACGCCCCGACTTTCAGGCCAGCGTCGTCGCCTTGCAGCGGGCCATCGACACCCTGCAGGCCCGCGACCAGGCGCCCTTCCTGACGCCGCACGCGCTGGACGATGCGGGCTGGGTCGCCAATCGCTGGTGCGAGATCCTGCCGATCCCGCTGCCCACCCGCCACAAGCTGATGATGCTGCCCGACCCGCACGCGCGGCTGCAACTGGTGGACGGCTTCCTGCGCCGCCACGGCATCGTCAGCGACTGAGGAGCAGCCGGGTGAACGGCGCAGGCAGTCCGATGCGGTCGAGCTGGTCCAGCGGCCACCAGCGGCCTGCGCCCAGACCCGCAGCGAGCGCATCCGCCTCGGGCTTGGTCAGGTCGAGCCGGCGCGGGTGCAGCGTCCAGTCGAGATGGGTGAGGACATGGACAAAACCGGGTAACGCGACCACGTTCGCCCCGCTCGCACCCACCACACCCACCGCATCCTGCAGGGATTCGGCATCGTCGAACATCGGCAGCGACCACAGCCCCGCCCAGATGCCGCTGTCCGGCCGCTGCTGCAGCCACACCGCATCGGCGGTCTGCAGCCACAGGCACCAGTTCTCGCGGCGCGAACGCTTGAGCTTGCGGGTACGCACCGGGTAGTCGGTCATCCGGCCCGACGCACGCGCCGCGCACAGCCCCGACAGCGGGCAGATCAGGCAATCGGGTTTGCTCCGCGCGCAGACCGTGGCCCCCAGGTCCATGAGTCCCTGCGTGTAAGCGGGCATGTCGGTGCGGTCGGCGGGCAGCAGCGCGGTGGCGCGCTGCCACAGGGCGCGTTCCTGCGCCTGCTGGGCCAGATCACCATCGAAGGCCAGCGCGCGACTCAGCACACGCTTGACGTTGCCGTCGAGGATGGAGAC
>JBEEMX010000168.1:0-7234 GCA_041192465.1 Pseudomonadota bacterium
GCCCGCCAGGTAGTACTTGCCCTGGAAGTCGGCCGGGTAGTAGCTCTTGACGAAGCGTTCGCTGTCGCCCCAGATGTTGCGGATCATCGACGGCCACGGCTTCTTGACGACGAGGATGCCGCCCTGCCCGTTCGGCACGTCTTTGCCGGTCTCGTCCACGATCGCGGCTTGAATACCGGGGAACGGCAGCGTGCAGGAACCCGGCACCATCGGCGTGACGCCCGGCAGCGGGGTGATCATGTGGCCGCCGGTTTCGGTCTGCCAGAAGGTGTCCACGATCGGGCAGCGGCCGCCGCCGACGTGCTTGTGGTACCACTCCCAGGCGGCCGGGTTGATCGGCTCGCCCACCGAACCCAGCAGGCGCAGGCTCGTCAGGTCGTAGCTCTTCGGATGCACGGCGTCGTTGGCTTCAGCGGCCTTGATCAGCGAGCGGATCGCGGTCGGCGCGGTGTAGAAGATGCTGACCTTGTGGTCCTGGATCATCTTCCAGAAGCGGCCGGCGTCCGGGTAGGTCGGCACGCCTTCGAAGACGATTTCCGTGCCACCGAGGGCGAGCGGGCCGTAGGTGATGTAGGTGTGGCCCGTGACCCAGCCGATGTCGGCGGTACACCAGAACACGTCGTCCGCCTTCAGGTCGAAGGTCCACTTCGTCGTCAGCGCGGCGTGCAGCAGGTAGCCGCCGGTCGAGTGCTGGACGCCCTTGGGCTTGCCGGTCGAGCCGGAGGTGTAGAGCAGGAACAGCGGGTGTTCGGCGCCGACCCATTCCGGCTCGCAGGTGGTGGGCTGACCGGCGGTGAGGTCGTGCATCCACACGTCGCGGCCTTCGACCACCGTGACCGGCGCATTGGCGCGGTTGACGACCAGCACCTTCTCGATCTTCTCGCAGCCGGGCATCGCCAGGGCTTCATCGACGATGGACTTCAGCGGCAGCTTCTTGCCGCCGCGCACCTGGCAATCGGCGGTGATGACGGCCTTGGCGCCGGTGTCTTCGATGCGGTCACGCAGCGACTGGGCCGAGAAGCCGCCGAACACCACCGAGTGCGTCGCACCGATGCGGGCGCAGGCTTGCATGGCAGCCACGCCGTCGATGGACATGGAGATGTAGATGACGACGCGGTCGCCCTTGCCGATGCCGATCGAGCGCAGGCCGTTGGCGATCTGGCAGGTCTTGGCGAGCAGTTCGCTGTAGGTGATCCTGGTGACTTCGCCGCCGTCGGCTTCGAAAATCAGCGCCGTCTTGTCACCCAGGCCGCGCTCGACGTTGCGGTCCAGGCAGTTGTAGGAAGCGTTGAGCGTGCCGTCCTCGAACCATTTGAAGAACGGGGCGTTCGACTCGTCGAGCACCTGGGTGAACGGGGTCTTCCAACTGATCAGATCGCGCGCCAGATCGGCCCAGTAACCTTCGTAGTCGGTGTCTGCCTTGGCGCACAGGGCCTCGTAGGCGGCCATGCCGGAGACAGTGGCGTTGGCGACAAACGCCTCGGACGGCAGATAGATCTTGGATTCTTGGGTAGTGTCGGCTTGGGTCATGCTTGTCTCCTGCGGTGGAATGCAGTGAAAAAATGCTGCCCCCCACATTAGGGAGAGGCTCTTACGAACCCCTTACTCCGCAAATTTCATTCCTGTGGGGGCTGGAGCTGGATCAAGAAAACGCGCGCCATCCTGACACGATCACCCCACTAGAATCCGCTGGTTTTCCCGTGTTTTCGCCCATTTCTCCATCTGCTGATGCGTCCATCCGGACACACACCCTGACACGTCCATGGCACAAATTCCCGCACCGCTGACCGCACCTACCTCGCCGCTGTCCAAGCTCATCTTTTCCAGCCGCTGGTTGCAGCTACCGCTGTACCTGGGGCTCATCCTGGCACAGGCCGTCTATGTGCTGCAGTTCTGGAGGGAGCTGGTCCACCTGATCGAGGCCGCACTGGGCAACCAGCACGCGCTGCAGATCCTCGTGTCTAGCATCGGCTACAAGAGCACAGTACCGCTGGAGGGACTCAACGAGACCGTGCTGATGCTCGTCGTGCTGGGCCTGATCGACGTGGTGATGATCTCGAACCTGCTGATCATGGTGATCGTGGGCGGCTACGAGACCTTCGTGTCACGGCTGAACCTGGAGGGGCATCCGGACCAACCGGAGTGGCTGAGCCATGTCAACGCCTCGGTGCTGAAGGTCAAGCTGGGCACGGCCATCATCGGCATCAGCTCGATCCACCTGCTCAAGACCTTCATCAACGCCGAGAACTACAGCGAGAAGACGCTGATGTGGCAGACGATCATCCACATTGCCTTCCTCGCCTCGGCGATCGCCATCGCGTGGGCGGACAAACTCATGCACCCGCCGGGCACGCCTGCGCCGACACACCCGACAACACCGGCTTGAGCAGCGGTGCCATGCTCTTGAGGATCTGGGTAGGCAAGGCGCTGGTGAACTTGTAGCTGCCCGCCTCGGGGCCGAGGACGAAGGCGGTGAGCGTGCCGAAGTGGCGCGGGCCGAGGTAGAACACGAAGGTCGCCGTGCGGCTGGTGACTTTGGAGGCCAGCAGCCCGCCGCCGCGGGTGTAGGTGTTGAGCCGGTTGTCGCCGGTGCCGGTCTTGCCGCCGATCACCATTGGCGCCTGGCCGGGTTCGTCCAGCACACCCTTCATGCGCCGCGCCGTGCCGTCGCTCACCACCAGCGCCAGCGCCTTGCGCAGCGTCGCGGCGATTTCGGGGGCCAGCACCTGCTCGCCCTCGGCCGGCTTTTTCTTGAGCGCCACCTCGTAGGGCGATCCGGCCGCGAACTGGAGCGTGTCCAGCATGGTGGCCGGCAGGCGCTTGCCGTCGTTCACCAGGATGCCCATCAGCTCCGCCAGCGCAGCGGGTCGGTCGCCCGAGCTGCCGATCGCGGTCGCATACGACGGCACCAGGGTCTCGAACGGAAACCCCACCCGCTTCCACTGTGCATGGATCTTGGCAAACGCCTCGATCTCCAGCAACTGCACGATGCGGCTGTTCTGCCCGCGCCGCGCCTTGTTGCGCAACAGCCAGTTGTAGGACTGCTCGCGCTCGACCGCACCGGCATCGAGCACCTGGTCCAGCGCCGCCTTGGGGTTCTGGCGCAGGTAGTCGGCCACCCACAGCTCCAGCGGATGCAGCCGCGCCAGATAGCCGCGGTCGGCCAGCGAGTAGTTGCCCGGCGCGTGGCGGTCGTAGAGCTTGCGCAGGTAGTCCGGCGGCAGGGACGCACCGGGCAGGTGGCGGACGATGTAGGCGCTGAAGTCCTCGAAGCTGCCCGCCGGGTTCACCGAACGGTAGATCACGGCCAACCGCGGCGCCGTCTTCGACACCGCCGCAGCCATGTTCTCCAGCACCGTCTCGACCGGTTTGTCGTGGTGGCGCTGGTAGAACTTGCGCATGAACTGGCGCCCTTCCTTGTTGATGAAGAGCTTGAGCAGTTCCAGCCGGCGCGGGTGGTCCTCGTCTTCGAGGATGTCGGCGGCCGGGTTCGCGGCGTTGTAGAGGTGGTGGTAGACGATGTCGCGCATCAGCCGGATGAAGGGCAGGTTGAGCGAGTCGCGCAGGGCCTCGTAGAGCGTGGGCATGCGGCCGTTGTCGGCGTTGTGGAAATTGGCGAAGACGTGCGCGCCGCCGCCGGTGAAGAAGGTTTCGCCGGGGCTGGCCGAATAGGTACGCAGCATGGCAGCTTCGAGCATCGCGGCCAGCGAGCGGTCCTTGGCCGTCTTCAGCCAGTCCACGGCCCAACGCGAGAGCCGGTCTTTCGGGCCGACCTCGACCGCCGCGAGCGCCTTCGCATCCAGCCCGGCATGGTCCTGGTGCAGCTTGGTGACAATGTCGAGGTAGGTGGTCAGCGTGCGCAGCTTGGCGGTGGAGCCGAGTTCGAGCTTGGCGCTGCCGTTGATGTCGAAAGGCTGGTCGAGGTTGTCGGTCTGGACCCGCACCCGGTTCACCCCCTCGCCGCGCTCGTAGAGGGTGAAGCTGTAGAGCAGCTTCGATGGATCGCCCTTCTCCAGCAACTGGAAGCCGAGCAGGCCGGCGTCCTTGGCCACCTGCGGATCGCGCAGGCGGTTGAGCCGATCCGTGACCTCGCGCTGCAGACGGCCGTCGAGGTGGCTGGTGGCGCTCAGGTCGAAGCGGTCCAGTTCGTACAGGCGCGGCGTGTTGAGCATCGCCGAGAGCTGCACCCGCAGCAGGGTCGAGGCGTTGCGCTCGCCGAACTCGATGCCGGCGGCCGGACCGGTGTAGGCGCTGCGCACGGCCAGCGGCGCGGCCAGGGTGGCGTCGCGCAAGGCCGGGCCGATGACGCCTTCCTGCGCCAGCAGCCGGGTGTAGCTGGCAGTCATGTTCAGCAACTGCGCGTGACCAGGGCCGAAATAGTGGCCCGGCCGGCGCTGCGCGATCATCAGGCTGAGCACCTGACGGAACGCCAGACCGCGCTCGTTCAGCCCGGCCTCCTGCTCGCCGGGTTCGCGCAGCCGGCGGTTGGCCGCCTCGACATCAACGCCGTACCAGGCCGCCAACCCGTCGTTGACGCCGTGGACTTCGCCCCAGCCCTTCTGCGCACCGAGCGGCAGGCTGTTGAGGTAGTCCTGCAGGATGCGGTGGCGGGCGACCACGGTGTCCTCGCCATCGCGGTAGGCGCGCACCGAAGCCGACACCATCTGGAGGTACTTGTCCTTGGCGGAAGCGGTGCGGCCATCGGGCGAGTGGCGGAACTTCTCGGTCTGGGTGGCGAGCGTGCTGCCCCCCGCAGCGGCGTGGTCCTCGTGGGCCACGGCGACCGCCTGGTCCAGCACGGCCTTGCCCAGGCGCGTCCATTCGATGGCCGGGTTGTGGCGCGGCTCGCTGGTGTCGAGCACCTCGCGGTTCTCGATGAAACCGAGGGTCTGTGCCACCAGCGGCGGCAAGTCCTGTGCGCCGGCGTAGGTGTGCAGCGGAAAACGCGAGCGGAACAGCGGCTCGCCACGGCAGTCCAGCAGCGTCAGGCCGGCCTGGACCTTTTCCGGGTACGGCGGGAAGAAGCCGCGGGCCATGAAATCCTGCAGGGCCGCCGACTGCTGCGCCTGCGACACCACCTGGTAGCCACGGCCGGTCAGGCTGGCGAGGAACTCGGGCAGGCGTGCGTAGCCCATGCGCTCGTCGCTGGGACCAGCCTTGGGGTAGCGGGTACCGGTGGCGGGCTGAGGCTTCAGTTCGTGGCCCAGCGTGGCCGCCCAATCGGCGAAGAAACGCGCCTGCAGCGTGGATGCGCGCATTTCGACGTGCGCCAGGTACGAGGCACCGGCCAGCACGGCCAGGCCGGTGGACCACTTGGCGAGCGTGACCGGCCAGCGCCGTGGCGAGGGGGTGGAATCGGGGGCGGGAGACGGGGGAGCGGGTGGAGGCAGCACAGACCTGGATGTTCTTGTGAATCGCCCGGGACATGCACCCGGGCTGCAGCGCCCCGTCGCCTGACGAGACCTTGAAGGAGCTTATCGTATCGACCTGCCCGGTCTGAAACTGAAAAGCCAATGAATGCAACTGCTTGAGTAAACTCGCGGCAAGTTCACCTTTCCGTTCGTTCACATCGCCCGCCGGGCGATCCGTCGAAAGACCCGTCATGACCACCATCCGCCAAGCCGATCTGGTTGAAAGCGTCGCTGCCGCGCTGCAGTTCATCAGCTACTACCACCCGGCCGACTACATCACCCACCTCGCCCGCGCCTACGAACGCGAGGAATCCGCCGCCGCCAAGGACGCGATCGCCCAGATCCTGACCAACAGCCGCATGTGTGCCGAGGGCAAGCGCCCGATCTGCCAGGACACCGGCATCGTCAACGTGTTCCTGAAGATCGGCATGGACGTGAAGTGGGAGGGGTTCACCGGGTCGATCGCCGATGCCGTGAACATGGGCGTGCGCCAGGGCTACCTGAACCCGGACAACGTGCTGCGCGCCTCGGTGCTCGACGACCCGATCTTTGCCCGCAAGAACACCCGCGACAACACGCCCGCCGTGGTCCACATGGAAGTGGTGCCCGGTGACAAGGTGGACGTGATCGTGGCGGCCAAGGGCGGCGGCAGCGAGAACAAGTCGAAGATGACCATGCTCAACCCGAACGACAGCATCGTCGACTGGGTGCTGAAGACTGTGCCGACGATGGGCGCGGGCTGGTGTCCGCCAGGGATGCTGGGCATCGGCGTCGGTGGCACGGCGGAAAAGGCCGTGATGATGGCCAAGGAAGTGTTGATGGAAGACATCGACATGTACGAACTCCTGGACCGCGGCCCGCAGAACAAGCTGGAAGAACTGCGCATCGAGCTGTACGAGAAGGTCAACGCCTTGGGCATCGGCGCGCAGGGGCTGGGCGGGCTGACCACCGTGCTGGACGTGAAGATCAAGACCTTCCCGACGCACGCCGCCTCCAAGCCGATCGCGATGATCCCGAACTGCGCCGCGACCCGCCACGGCCACTTCGTGCTCGACGGCTCCGGCCCGGCCTACATGACGCCGCCGAGCCTGGACCTGTGGCCGGACGTGCATTGGGCGCCGGACTACAACAAGAGCAAGCGCGTCGATCTGAACACGCTGACCAAGGCCGAAGTGGCGAGCTGGAAGCCGGGCGACACGCTGCTGCTCAACGGCAAGATGCTCACGGGTCGGGATGCCGCCCACAAGCGCATCGCCGACATGCTGGTCAAGGGCGAGCCGCTGCCGGTGGACTTCACCAACCGCGTCATCTACTACGTCGGCCCGGTCGATCCGGTGCGCGACGAAGTGGTGGGGCCTGCGGGTCCGACGACCGCGACCCGCATGGACGGCTACACCCGCATGATGCTGGAGCAGACCGGCCTGATCTCGATGGTGGGCAAGGCCGAGCGCGGGCCGGTGGCCATCCAGGCGATCAAGGACAACCAGTCGGCCTACCTGATGGCGGTCGGCGGCGCCGATCTGGGCATGGAAGCCATCTACGAGTTCGACGTGGTGGACATGCCGGTGACGGTGGCCGTGGACGCGGGCGGCACCAGCGCCCACATCACCGGCCCGAAGCTCTGGCAGGCCCGCATCGGCAAGATACCGGTCGTCGAGGCGTGACCTCGTGGTCGAAGGACTGACCACCCCGCTGCCCGCCACAGCCTGCCCGCTGTGCGGTGGTCCGAACGGCTGCGCACCGGCAGTGTCCGGCATGTTCGACAGCCCGTGCTGGTGTACGGCGGTGCGTATCCCGGTCGAGGTGCTGGCACGGGTACCGAC
>JBEEMX010000169.1:0-6876 GCA_041192465.1 Pseudomonadota bacterium
TTGGGGCTTGGATCAGGAGCATGGCGTAGAGGTCTTCGGCGGGGTCGACGAAGAACGTCGTCCCGGCGATCCCGCCCCAGTAGTACAGGCCGACTGAGCCGGGCACGGCGGCGAGACCGGCTGCGGTGCGCACGGCAAAGCCCAGTCCAAAGCCGTGGCCGGGGGGGAGCAGGTCGCCGTTGATGTTGGGGTTGATGGGGGTGGTGCCGAGGTGGTCGGCGGTCATGTAGTCAACCGTGCGGGGGCCAAGCAGGCGCACGCCGTCTAGCTCGCCTTTGTTGAGCATGAACTGCAAAAACCGGGCGTAGTCAGCGGCGGTAGACAGCAGGCCGCCACCGCCGGCTTCCATGGCGGGGACTTCGCGCGGGTCGAACACAGGCATGCGCACGCCGCCGTCGGGGTCGTGATCGAAGGGCTCGGCGATGCGGTCATGCTTGGGCGGCGGGACGGAAAACGACGTGTCCAGCATGCCCAGCGGCTCCAGGATGTGCTGGCGCAGGTACTCGATCACCACGCGCCGGTGTTCCGCACCACGGACAGGCGTCGTGCCCTCGGCCGTTGCGCCGGTGGTGTCGTTGCACAGGTCGGGCATCTGGGTGGACACGGCCTTCAGGATGCCGCGCCACGCCTGCTTGACCGCATCGGCCGAGATGCCCAGCCGTGCGGCGATGGCGCGGTCGGTGTCGCCCTGCAGCGCGTGGATCGCCACCGTCTGCTGTGACGGTGGCAGGCCGAACACCGGTGTCTGCGGGTGCAGCAGCCACAGCGACAGGGCGTTGATGGCCCCTGGAGGCTGGTGCGCCCGGTCGAGCACATGCTGGTGCGGTTCGCTGTCAGGCGGCCGGCCGGGTGGCGCCTCGAAGACGTGTGCGAGCTGGAAACCGCCGGCTGTCATGTACGCCTTGGCCGGTCCCCCGTACACCTCGCCGATCAGGCGCCGCACGTTGTAGCCGGCATGGCAGAAGTACCACGCCGCCGGCCCGAGAGGCATCAGCCGCTGGCTGTCCGGGTGGGTCAGGTCGTGCTCGCGCTGCAGATACAGCGGCATGACCAGGCTCAGGCCCTCCCCGGCATTGGCCCGTGCAGTTGCGCGCTGGTCGAGGAAGGGGCGATGGCCGTCGAGTTCCATGCGGTACAGGCGGTCCAGCAGATAGGGCTGCGGCGAGCGCATCAGTTCGTCGTAGACCTCGTCCCGGACGAAGTGGCTGGTGCCGATGGCTTCCATCCGCGGCTGGTGTGGTGTGCGCAAGTCCTCCCAGACCGCGAAGGATTTCGGGGCGCGCCGGTCCTGGGTGAGCCAGTCCGCCCACAGCTGCGGCAACTGTTCGCGGACCCGCAGCGAGAGCAGGCAGCGGCCATTGCGATCGAAAAGATCGAGACAGGCGGGCAGATCCGCTGCCTGTGCCAAGCGATATCGCATGACGCGCTCCCTGTGCTCCATGTCGAAACAGTCCCCATTTTCGGGACTTTTGCCCAGCCTGCAAATGCGCAGAATCGGAGCAAAGCGTTCCACGGGAGGGGCCATGTTGACAGGACACGAACAACGCAGCGAATTGTTCACTGCCGCTGTTGCCGCGCCGTCGGTGCTGCAGATGCATGTGCTTGGATTGCCGCAGCTCTGGTGGCGTGGCGACGATCTGGCGTGGCGGCTGCCTGACAAGCAGCAGGCCTTGCTGTATGTGGTGGCCGTCGAGGGGCATGCGATGTGCCGCACGGTGCTGGCGCAGATGCTGTGGGGCGAATGGCCGGACGAGGCGGCGCGGGCCAATCTGCGCGTGGCGCTGTCGCAACTGCGGCGTGCGCTGCCAGGGGTGCTGGAGATCGACATGCGCCGCGTCGGCTTCGTGGGTGCGGGCGCTGCTGTCCTGTGCGATCTTGATGTGCTCGCCGATGCGCTGCTGCCGGGAGCGCCGGCGGCCTGCCGGCTGGCGGGGGCACGGGCGTGGCGCGGCGAGTTGCTGGCGGATTTTGCGCTGCCGGGTTGTGACGGATTCGAGCGCTGGTGCGCCGTGCAACGCCAGCGCGCGGCCGGCATGGCGCTGGCGCTGCAGCGCGAGTTGATGCACGCCAGCGAGGCGGCTGGTGAAGTCGATGCAGCCATCCGCCATGCACGGGCGCTGCTGCGCATCGACGGCGCCGACGAGGCCGCGCACATGGTGCTGATGCGGCTGCTGGCGGGCTTGGGCGAGCGCACGGCAGCGCTGCGCCAGTACGCCGAATGCACCGCCGCGCTGGCCGAGCAGTTCGGCGCGCGGCCGTCGGCGCGCTGCTACGCGCTGTATGTGCGCATCCATGCAGACACGCTGCCGACGCGGGCGCAGATGTTCGAGCAGTTGGCCGGGCCAGCGCCTGCAGCGACCGCGCTGCGGGTGCATTGAGCGGGGCAGGGCGGTCCTAGAATCCGGAAATTGCCCTGAACCGCACTTTTCCGGAGTCCTGCATGTCCCAAGCCCCCGCCGATCTCTCCCACATCATCCCGCGCGACAAGGCCGAGATCCTCGCCCAGGCGCTGCCGTACATCCGCAAGTTTCACGGCAAGACCATGGTCATCAAGTACGGCGGCAACGCGATGACCGACCCGGCGCTGCAGCAGGCGTTTGCCGAGGACGTGGTGCTGCTCAAGCTCGTGGGCATCAACCCGATCGTGGTCCATGGCGGCGGTCCGCAGATCGACTCGGCGCTGGCGAAGATCGGCAAGAAGGGCACCTTCATCCAGGGCATGCGCGTCACCGATGCCGAGACGATGGACGTGGTCGAGTGGGTGCTCGGCGGCGAGGTGCAGCAGGACATCGTCGGCCTGATCAACGCGGCCGGCGGCAAGGCGGTCGGCCTGACCGGGCGCGACGGCGCCATGATCCGCGCCCGCAAGCTCAAGCTGCTCGACAAGAACGACCCCAGCATCGAACACGACGTCGGCCAGGTCGGCGAGATCGAGTCCATCGACCCGAGCGTGGTCAAGGCGCTGCAGGACGACCAGTTCATCCCCGTCATCAGCCCGATCGGATTCGGCGAACACAACGAGAGCTACAACATCAACGCCGATCTGGTGGCGTCCAAGCTGGCCGAGATCCTCAAGGCCGAGAAGCTGATGATGCTGACCAACATCTCGGGCGTGCTCGACAAGCAGGGCCAGTTGCTGACCGAGCTGACCTCGCGCCGCATCGACGAGCTGGTCGAGGACGGCACGATCTCCGGCGGCATGCTGCCGAAGCTGGCCGGCGCGATCGACGCGGCCAAGTGCGGCGTGAACGCGGTCCACATCATCGACGGCCGCGTGCCGCATGTGCTGCTGCTGGAGATCCTGACCGACCAGGCCTTCGGGACGATGATCCGGGCGCGCTGAGGTGCCGATGCCGCGTGGCAAGGCCAGGGCGCCGGTCTGGCTCTTCGACCTCGACGACACCCTGCACGACGCGTCGAACGCCGCGTTCGCCGGTATTTCCGCGTCGATGACGGCCTTCATCGAGCGCGAGCTGGCGCTGTCTCGCACCGAGGCCGAGGCGCTGCGCGGCCACTACTGGCGGCGCTACGGCGCCACGCTGATCGGGCTGGTGCGCCACCATGGCATCCAGTCGGCACATTTCCTGCACGACACCCACGCGCTGCCCGGCCTGGAGTCACGGCTGCGCAGCCACCCGCACGACCTCGCGGCGCTGGCCCGCCTGCCCGGCCGCAAGTTCATCCTGACCAACGCGCCCCGCGTCTACGCCGAGCGCGTGCTGGACACGCTGGGCCTGCGCCGCTACTTCGACGGCGTCATCACCATCGAGCAGATGACAATGTTTGGCCACCTGCGCCCCAAGCCGGATGCGCGGATGCTGCGCCACGTCGCCGTGCGGCTGAAGGTGAAGCCGCACCGCTGCGTGCTGGTCGAGGACACGCTCGAACACCAGAAAGCGGCGCGGCGGGTCGGCATGGGCACGGTGTGGATGCGGCGCTGGATCGGGCAGGAGCGCGCGCATCGGCCGGGATACGTGTGTGCCAGAATCCGCAGCCTTCAGGCGCTGGCCCGCTGGCGCTGACCACCCGCCTGCCTGCCGACCCACCCCTGACGCCCTGATCCGCCGTGCTCGACCCGATGTCCGACGCCCCCGATTCCGCCAGCCCGTCCCCTGCCGCACCGCCCGCGCCCGCGGCGGCCCCCGTGCGCAAGCGGCCCAAGCCGGGCGAGCGCCGCGTCCAGATCCTGCACACCTTGGCGCAGATGCTCGAACAGCCCGGCGGCGAGCGCATCACCACCGCCGCGCTGGCCGGCCGCCTGGACGTGAGCGAGGCGGCGCTGTACCGCCACTTCGCCAGCAAGGCGCAGATGTTCGAGGGCCTGATCGAGTTCATCGAGACCAGCGTCTTCTCCCTCGTCAACCAGATCGTCGAGCGCGAGCCGGACCCGCGCGTGCAGGCCGCCCATAGCGTCGCCGTGCTGCTGCAGTTCGCCGAGAAGAACCCGGGCATGGCGCGGGTGATGGTGGGTGACGCGCTGGTGCTCGAACACGAGCGGCTGCAGGCGCGCATGAACCAGTTCTTCGACCGCATCGAGTCGCTGTTGCGCCAGAGCCTGCGCCTGGCCGCCGACGCCCGCGGCTCGCTGGCGCCGACCGCCGAAGCCGCTGCGCAGGCGTCGATGCTGACCAGCTACTGCCTCGGGCGGCTGCAACGCTTCGCCCGTTCCGATTTCAAGCGCAGCCCGGTCGAGCACCTCGACGCGTCGCTGCAGATGATGATCCATTGAGTTCCAAGGCGTCCACATGAGCGATTTCACCAGCCTGATCCAACGGGCCGAGGCGCTGCTGGCGCGCCTTGAAGCCGTCCTGCCTCACCCGCTGACCGCGCCGGACTGGGGCGCGTCCATCGCCTTCCGCTACCGCAAGCGCGGCCAGGGCGGCGTGCTGGAACCGGTGCGCCACATCGCGCCGTTGAAGCTCGCTGACCTGAAGGAAGTGGACACGCAGAAGGAGCGCCTGCTGCGCAACACCGCGCAGTTCGTCGCCGGCCGCCCCGCCAACAACGTGCTGCTGACCGGCGCGCGCGGCACGGGCAAGAGTTCGCTCATCAAGGCGTGCCTGAACGAGTTCGCCGGCCAGGGCTTGCGGCTGATCGAGGTAGACAAGGCCGACCTCATCGACCTGCCCGACCTCGTGGACCTGATCGCCGAGCGACCGGAACGCTTCATCGTCTACTGCGACGACCTGAGCTTCGACGAAGGCGAGTCCGGCTACAAGGCGCTGAAGTCCATCCTTGACGGCACCGTGGCGCAGACCTCCGACAACGTGCTGATCTACGCCACCAGCAACCGCCGCCACCTGCTGCCCGAGCAGATGAAGGACAACCTTGGCGCCACCTACACCGACGACGGCGACATGCACCCCGGCGAGGCGGTGGAGGAGAAGGTCTCGCTGTCCGAACGGTTCGGGCTGTGGGTGAGCTTCTACCCGTTCAGCCAGCGCGAGTACCTGACCATCGTCGGGCAGTGGCTGCGGCATTTCGGCCTGTCCGAGGACGCGATCACGGCGGCTCGCCAGCCGGCGCTGCTGTGGGCGCTGGAGCGGGGTTCGCGCTCGGGGCGGGTGGCGTACCAGTTTGCCCGCGACATGGCGGGTGGTGTGCATGACTGAGCGCACGCCGGTCGAGGTCGCCGTCGGTGTGCTGATCGAGCGCGATGCGGAGGGGAACGACGGCCGTTTCCTGCTGACCTCGCGCCCCGAGGGCAAGGTCTACGCCGGCTACTGGGAGTTCCCCGGCGGCAAGCTCGAAGCGGGCGAGTCGGTGGAAGACGCCCTGCGCCGCGAGCTGCAGGAAGAACTCGGCATCACCATCGGGACCGGGCCGGATGCGGTGCAGCCCTGGCAGCAGTTGGTGATGGACTACCCGCACGCGCGGGTGCGGCTGCATTTCTGCAAGGTCCATGCGTGGACCGGCGCGTTCGAGATGCGCGAGGCGCAGCAGATGGCGTGGCAGACGCTGCCGGTGGCGGTGGTGCCGTTGTTGCCGGGCACGATCCCGGTGCTGCAGTGGTTCGCCGAAGAGCGCGGCCATACCGGGCCAACGCACCGCGAAGCCTGAGCGCCAGGGAACCCGAGGATCAGGGGCTGCCCTGGTCGTCCGGCGGCTCGACAGCGGCCACGCGGAACGACTCGCTCGCCCACGCCCCGAAATCCCGCTGGCGGCAACGCTCGCTGCAGAACGGGCGCCACGGATTGCTTGGTGCGAACAGCGCCATCTCGCGGCAAGAAGGGCAGGGCACTTGCGGCGCTGGGCGGCCGGCGCTGGCTGGGGTGTCGATGGGGTTCATGCGGTGGTTCCGCTCAGGCGCACAGGGTCAGCGGGAGCTGGACGCTGTCGGTCATCGGGCGCAACTTGCCCTCGTGGTCGGCGCGGGTCAGGCGGATTGCCAGCAGCACGCGGTTGCCGCTGATCTCGGGAATCAGGTGGGTGCTCGGATCGATCTGCAGCCGCGCCAGCAGCAGGGGGCGGCTTCCCGTCAGGTTCTGCTGGAACAGCCCGCTGCGGAAGGGCACCATCTGCGTCACCCCCGCCTCGCGCAGCAGCCCCAGGTTCACCTCCAGCGCCTCCGCCAGCGGATCGAGCACGCCGACCCAGCGCAGCAGGTCGTGCCGCCGGCGGTTGGACGGTTCCTGCTGCCACGCGAAGTAGGCGGGCAGGTCGAACTCGCAGGTGCCGCCGGGGATGTGGATGCGGCTGCGCACGCTCATCAGCCACTCGTTCGAGGCCAGCGATTGCTCGGGCTTGGGCGGCGTGGCGTGCAGGCGGCGGTGGGCGCTGCTGATGCGGTCGATGGCGAGGTTGAGCGCGCCTTCCGAGATGGACGGGTTGCCGCGGTAACCCTCGAAGAGTTCATGCTGGCGGGCGAGTTCCTGC
>JBEEMX010000170.1:0-6866 GCA_041192465.1 Pseudomonadota bacterium
AGCGTGGTCGGCGTGGAGCACCGCCAGCAAGGCCAGGCTCAGGCCGCGGGCATACAGCGGCCCGGTCGGCGTGCCCGCCAGCACTTCCTCGGCCAGTTGGAGGGCCAGCGTGCTCACGCGGTCATCGAACACTTCATGCGCGGTGCGCAGCGAGAGGGCCTGCAGTTCGCCGCCGGTCAGTGCCTGCACATCGGCATCGGGAAACAGCACCTCGATGCAGCGCCCCGCCTCGCCGGACCACTCCACGCGCTCGAAGAGCAGGCCCGCCTCGCAGACCTCGATCATTCGGGGGGCGGTGCGCAGGTCCAGGGTGTGCAACCCGCGTTGGTAGCGGCGGCGGCCCGCACCGGTGTGCGCCACGTAGATGCACGCGGTCGGGTGGTGGTCGTTCTCCGAAAAACCGGAGGCTGGGATCGGGCGCACCGCCACCGGCAACCCGGCCGACCCGCGCGGGCTGTGCGCCAGCACATCGCTTGGGTTATTCGAAACAGCAAGGTCGTGCAGGGTGGTGAACAGCATGTCCGGCCAGGAGATAGGTCAGTGGATGTGGGTACCACCGTTGACGTCAAGGGTAGCGCCCGTGACGAAACCGGACAAGTCCGACGCCAGGAACAGGCATGCGCCCGCCGCTTCCCGCGTGGTGCCGGTGCGCTTCAGGGGGATGGCCTCGACGATGCCCTGCAGCCGTTCAGCGTTCAGCCCGTCGAGCATCGGCGTGTCGATCATGGCCGGGCAGATCGCGTTGGCCCGGATGCCCAGCGGCCCGAACTCGCGGGCGATGCTGCGGGTCAGGCTGAGCATGCCGCCCTTGGACGCCGCGTAGTGCGGGCCACCGACCAGCCCGCCGCCACGCTGCGCGGCGAGCGACGCCACGTTGACGATGGTGCCCGAGCGGCGTTCGCGGAACACCCGCAGCACGCTCTGGCACAGGAAGAACGCGCCCTTGAGGTTGATGTCCAGCATGCGGTCCAGGTCCGCGGCGGTGATGTCGAGCAGCGGCTGGGACTGGACGATGCCGGCGGAGTTGACGAGGCAATCGAGGGTGCCGTGCTGTTCGACCACCTGGCGCACGGCCTGCTCGCAGTCGTCCGCGCTGCTGATGTCGCAGCGCAAGCCCTGCGCGGACACCGGGCGCTGCAGGCGGGTTTCCACCTCGGCCCGGAAGCCGCTCACCACCTGTTCGGTCATGAACAGGTCGAGGAGGACCACCTTGGCGCCGTGTTCGGCGAACAGCGCCGCCGTGGCGTAGCCGATGCTGCGGGGCGACGCCGCTCCGGCGATCAGGCACACCTTGTCTTTGAGCAACATGGGAATCTCTTTCAGCGTTCAGGAATATCAGGAGCGGGCATCTCGTCGAGCACCCAGTCGGTCACGGAGGCGTGCTGAGGTGCCCAGCCCAGCTCGCGGCGCGCCCGCACGGCCCGGACGCGGCTGTTGCTGCCCAGCGAGAAATACGCGCGTGGCACACCCCAACGCTCGGCGGCCACGACCGGGTCCAGCGAGACCACGCCGGGCAGCCCGAGCCGCGTGGCAATGGCCGCGCCGAGGTCGCCGAACGACGCTTCGCCGTTCTCCGCGAAATAGAAGGCACCGGGTGGCGCCTGGTCGAGCACGAGCAGGTACAGCGCCACGAGGTCGTCGAGGTGCACGTTAGACCACACGTTCAGCCCCTGGCCGACGACCTGGACCCTGCCCTGCGCACGGGCATTCGCGACGAGAAACGGAATCTGCACGCTGTCCCGCTTGAGTCCATGGCCGACGCCGTAGACGAGGCTGGGGCAGATCACCGCGCTGCGCACCCCCTGCGTTGCCGCCGCGAGCACGCACAGGTCGATGTCGCGGCGAGCCTGCTTGCGCGGGTCCACGGCGAGCGGGGTGTCTTCGTCGAAGACGGGGCCGGACGGTGCCTGACCACGGGCATCGTCGCCGACGACGCTGGCGCCGCTGGTGTGGATCAGCGGCCTGGACGACCCGGCCAGTCCGGCGATGAGCGCGTGGACGCTCGCGGCGTGGTCGGCGCTGGCGGTGTGGACCACGCCGTCCGAGTGCTGCGCCTCGCGGGTCAGCAATGTGGTGTCGTCGAGGCTGCCCAGCACGGGTTCCATGCCTCGGGATTCGAGGAACGCCGCCGCCTCGGCGCTGCGCACGAGGCCGCGCACCCGGTGGCCAGCTTCGGCCAGCCGCAGGGCGACGGAGCCGCCGATGTAGCCCGTCGCGCCGGTGAGGAACAGGGTGGCCATGGGCGGCGGCTACTTGGCGAAACCGATCGACAGGGCGGGCACGGCCGCCACCACCACGGTGCCGACCAGCAACGCGAGCAGGTAGCCCAGGATGGGCCGCATCCCCACGCTCGGGCTGACGCGGCTGATGGCGCAAGCGGCGTAGTAGCCGACGCCGAACGGCGGCGCGAACAAGCCGATGCCCATGGCCAGCACCACCACCATCGAGTAATGGACATCGTGGACGCCGAACTGCTTGGCGATCGGAAACAGCAGCGGCCCGAAGACCACGATGGCCGGGATGCCCTCCAGCACGCTGCCCAGCACGACAAACGCCAGGATCGACACGGCCAGGAAACCGGGCGTGCCACCGGGCAACTGCGTCATGGCCTGTGCCAACTGCCGCGAGAAGCCCGATTGCGTCAGTGCCCAGGCCATGCCGGTGGCCGTGCCGATGATGAGCAGGATCGCGCCTGACAAGGCCGCGGTGTCCACCAGCGCCGGCCACAGCTTGCGCCAGTCCAGTTGGCGGTACAGCAGGGCGCCTGCCAGGATCGCGTAGGCGATGCCGATGGTCGAGACCTCGGTGGCGGTGGCGATCCCTTCCACCACCGCGGCCCGGATGATGAAGGGCAAGGCCAGCGCCGGCAGTGCGACCAGCAGCGTGTGCCCGATCTCGCCCCAACTGGCGCGCACCATCCCGGTCAGCGCGACCTTGCGGTTGCGCCACCAGACGACGAAGCACAGCAGCACCGCCAGCACCAGCGCCGGCACCAACCCACCAGCGAACAGCGCCGCGATGGAGATGCCCGTGACCGAGCCGATGGTGATCAGCACGATGCTGGGCGGGATGGTCTCGGTTTGCGCGCCAGTCGCCGCGAGCAGCGCCACCATCTCGCCCTCGGGCATCCCGCGCTTGCGCATCTCGGGGAAGAGCACCGGGGCGAGCGCGGCCATGTCGGCCGCCTTGGAGCCGGAAATGCCGGACACGAGGTACATGCCCCCGACCAGCACATACGACAGCCCCCCGCGCACATGGCCCAGCAGCGAGGCCAGGAAGCGCACCATCGCCTTGGCCATCCCGGACAGCTCCAGCACCACGCCCAGGAACACGAACAGCGGCACCGCCAGCAGCACCAGGTGCGCCATGCCTTCGTCCATGCGGCCGACGATGACGATGGTGGGCTTGGACGTGGCCAGCGCGATGTAGCCGAAGGTGGCCAGCCCGAAAGCGAAGGCGATCGGCACCCCGCTCAGCACCAGCGCCGCGACGATGAAGACGAAGAAAATGAGCAGGTTGACATTGCCCAGCGACTGGAACAGCGGGCGCATCACCCAGAGCACCGCCACCGCCGTCGCCACCACGGCCAGCGCCGCGAGCAGGCGCCGCCAGTCGGTGACTTCCGCGAGTTTCAGCAGCGCCGACAAGCCCATCAGCACGATGCCGCACGGCAGCGCCGCCGCGCGCCACGCATTCGAGATTTCAAGCGAGGGGGTCGTGACGATGGCCTCCTCGATGGCGAACTCGAAGGCACCGTGGCCGATCAGCAGCAGGAACGTGCCGGCGGCCACGGTGGCGAGCAGGTCCAGGAAGGCCCGCGTGTCGGGTGAGGCCATGTCCACCAGCGCCGTCATCCGCATGTGCGCGGAGCGGCGCAGGGCGATCACGGCCCCCAGCATCGCCAGCCACAGGAACATCATCGCCGCCAGCTCGTCCGACCAGGTCAGCGGTCGGTGCAAGGCGTAGCGGCTCACGACCCCCGCCAGCAGCACCAGGATTTCCAGCAGCACGAGGAGCGCGGCCGGCACCTCCGTGAGCCACCCCAGCAGGCGATCCGCCGCCGCGACGCCGCGGCGCCAAGGGGTCGTTGCGAGAGACGGGTCCGATGGCCCTTGGCCTGGTGCGTGGGAGGTGTGCATGTGTCAGGCCAGCTTGCCGCTGTACTTTTCCAGCAGCGCCCAGGCTTCCGGACCGAACTTCTTCTGCCAGTCGGTGTAGTAGCCGGCCTTCTGCAGCGTGTCGCGGAAGGGCTTGCCGTCCACGGTGTTGAACTGCATGCCCGCGCCCTTGAGCTTGGCTTCCAGCGACGCGTTCAGCACTTCGTGCGCGGCGCGTTGCTTGAGGGCGTGGGCGTCGAAGATGCGGGTGGCCAGGGCACGCAGGTCGTCCGGCAGCGCCGCCCAGTTGCGCTTGTTGCCCACCAGCGAGAAGCAGTCCCACATGTGCGAGGTGTAGGAGCAGTACTTCTGCACCTCGTAGAGCTTGGTGGCGTCGATGGTCGGCAGCGCGTTTTCCTGCCCATCGACGACCTTGGTCTGCAGCGCGGTGTACAGCTCGCCGATCGGCACCGTGGTCGGCGAGGCGCCCAGGCCCTTGAACAGCGAGGTCGAGTTCGGGCTGGCCGGCACGCGGATCTTCATGCCCTCCATGTCCTTGGGCGAAATGATCGGCTTGGAGGCGTGCGTGATCTGGCGGAAGCCGTGGTCGAACGCCTTGCCGACCGGCACGACTCCGATCTTGTCGAACTGGCTGCGGATGTGCGCGCCCAGCTCGCCGTCCATCGCCTTCCAGACCGTGGCGTAGTCGGGGAAGGCGAAGGCCAGCGTGTTGATGGAGATGACCGGGACCAGGTTGCCCCAGATCTGGTTGGCGGTGCAGACGAAGTCGATTGCGCCGGAGCGCACCTGCGAGACGGTGTCGGTGTCGCTGCCGAGCTGGCCGTTGGGGTAAACGTCGATCGTCAGCCGGCCGCCCGATTCCTTGAGGATCTCGGCGCAGGCGGCCTTCAGTGCGGCGCTGGTCGGGTGGCTCTCGGGCAGGGAAATCGCGATCTTGAGGTTGAACTTGTTGCCCTGCGCCAGCGCGACGCCAGGGACGAAGGCGGCGGCGGCCAGGCCCCCCAGTTGTTGGAGGACGGCGCGGCGTGCGGGGGTGGAACGGGTGGTGTTCATGGTCAGGGTTTCCTGAATCGGTGTGGATGGCGGAGGATGGCTCAGCTCGGCGCAGCTCAGTTCAGGTAACGCGCAGCCGGCGTCTGGACACCGTTGCGGGGCGCGTCCACGCACTTGAAGCTGCTGGCCTTGGTGGCGTCCCCGCTCTGGTAGGTCGGCACCTTGGGGTAGGCGCAGATCGGGCGTTCCATGGCCACTGTCGTGCCGGTGGCGTCGGCGTAGCGGGTAGCGATCACGCTGTCGGGCGCGGTCTTGTTCTCCACCCAGTCCACCATCTTCAGGAGGATGTCGTGGTCGGCGTCCTTGGGCACGTACTGCGAATACGACTGCCCGAAGTCGCCCACGCCGGGACCGCCGGTGATGCTGCTGCAGTGGCCCATGCCCGGCACCAGGAAGTAGCGGAAGAAGTTCTGCGTGGCGGCGAGGTCACCCCCTTGGGCCTGCACCGTGCGCTCGTAGTAGTCGATCGCGCTGGCATACGGCACACCGGGGTCGGCCGTGCCCGTGAACATCGCCAGCTTGCCGCCGTTGGCCTTGAAGCGCGACAGGTCGGTGTCGTTGGCATTCATGATCGACGCCAGACGGGCGTCCGCCGTGTCCATGTCACGGTCCATGTCGAAGGTGGCGTAGTTCCAGGCCGACCCGAGTGCCCACTTGAACATGTAGAACTGCTGGGCGGGCCAGGACGTGGTGTCGCCCTGGAAGCCCAGGCCGAGCACGGCGCTTTCCGAGCCGACCGGCAGGCCGGAGAAGATGCGCTCGCCGGTGCGCGGGTTGACCGGGCCGTTCCAGGTGGCTTTCAGCGCGGTCAGTTGCGGGACGGTCAGGCAGGTGTCGCTGTCGGTGCCGGCGCACTTGGGCAGCGTCTCGGGGTCGAAACTGCAGCGGCGCGGGTCGGTGAGGAAGGTGTCGGTGGGGGCGCCGCCGTCCTTGCCCACGCAGGCCGCCAGCACCTTGGCCGTGACCATGTTCAGCTTGGCCTGCGAGAGCGCCGCACCGGGGGCGGTGAGGGCCTGCAGGTTGTGGATGAACATCGTGTGCAGGTGCGTGCGGTTGTTGGCCGGGGCGCCTGCGACGATGCCGTTGTAGTCGTCCGGGTAACGCTGGGCGATCGACAGCGCCTGCTGGCCGCCGGTGGAGCAGCCCTGGAAATACGACGTGCGCGGCGCGGCCTTGTAGTAGGCCGTCGCCAGCGCCTTGCCGGTGACGGTCATCTCGTGGTTGGCGCGGTAGCCGAAATCGCGCCAGCGTTCGGGGTGGTCGATGGCCTGGTTCGGATCCGGCGCGGTGCCCAGGTCGGTGTTGGCGGACGCGAAGCCGCGCTTCAAGCCTTCCGCCATGCCGGTGATGTAGGCGATGCTGCCCCCGCCGCCACCGTTGCCGGTGCCCAGGAAGCGGCCGTTCCAGTTCTGGCGCGGCATCCAGACCTCGACGTTGACGCTGGAGTCGGTGGACGGCTGCATCAGCGCGGTGACCCGGCAGAACGCGGGCAGGCCAGTCACGGGGCCGGGCTGTCCGGGGGGCGTGTAGTCGCCGGCCGGGATGGCCGCGGCCGTCAGCACCTTGCCACCCGCCAGCGTCGTGCCGACCAGGGTTTCACAGGCGACTTTCTCGGCGTTGCTGGTAGTCGTGGCGTCATCGCCGCCACCGCAGGCAGCAAGCAGCAGGGGCAGCAGCAGGAAGGGCACGCCGGCC
>JBEEMX010000171.1:0-6856 GCA_041192465.1 Pseudomonadota bacterium
AAACAAACTAAATATTGGAAATAGGCAAAGAACCATTTAAAGGGAGATAAATGGCAAATGATTATTTAGACAGCGTAAAAAAGCAATTCGAGTATTACAAAATGCTCGGAGAAAAGACCTTTGCCCAAGTGTCGGACGAAGCACTTTTTTGGCAATACAACGAAGAGAGTAACAGCATCGCCACCATCGTAAAACATCTTTGGGGCAATATGCTTTCTCGGTGGACGGATTTCTTGACGAACTGGAGCGGCGAGACCTGAATACGGCGCTCATCACCATGTGCACGGGTGGTGGCATGGGCACCGCCACGCTGATCGAACGTCTTTGATCTCACTGGACAGAGAAACACACCATGCAGATGACTTCCATCCATGACATCCCCGTGCAGGCGCTGGACGGCACCGACACCACCCTGGCACCGCTGAAGGGCCAGGTCTTGCTGGTCGTCAACGTGGCGTCGAAGTGCGGTTTGACGCCACAGTACACCGGCCTGCAGGCGCTGCAGGAACGGTTTCAGGCCCGCGGCCTGCAGGTGCTGGGCTTCCCGTGCAATGACTTCGCCGGGCAGGAGCCGGGCACCAGCGACGAGATCCGCAGCTTCTGCGACACGAACTACCAGGTCACCTTCCCGCTGTTCGGCAAGGTGCGGATCAACAGCACGCCACGCCATCCGCTCTATGCCGCGCTCATCGCCGCCCAGCCTCGGGCGCAGCCGTCTGGCAGTGCGCAACTGCGGGACACGCTGGCCCAGCACAAGCTGCTCCCGTCGCAGGAAACCGACGTGATGTGGAACTTCGAGAAATTCCTGATCGGCCGGGATGGCGCCGTGCTGGCCCGTTTCGCCCCCGACGTGGCGCCAGACGCACCGGCATTGCTGGCGGCCATTGACGCAGCACTGGCTTGAGTGCCTCCACCCGCCGCACGGTCACCGCGCTGGTGGTCTGCCAGGTGGGGCTGCACGGCTGCCTCAACGGCGTGCGGATCGCCGCCCCGCTGGAACTCGTCCGACAGGGCCACACCGCCGCCGCACTGGGCCTGTTGATGGCCCTGTTCGCGGTGTTCCCGGTGTTGCTGTCGATGCCGGCCGGGCGGCTGGCCGACCGCCACGGCTACCACCGGCCGGTCTGCATCGGACTCGGCCTGTCCCTGGTCGGCGCGCTGGTGGGCGCCAGCTCCGGCCACTACCTGGTGCTCTGCGCGGCGGGGGCGCTGGTGGGCGCCGGCTCCAGCATCGGCATGATCGCGCTGCAGCGCACGGCGGGGCGCCTCGCCAGCAATGCCACCGAGCGCCTGCGCATCTTCAGTTGGATCGCCCTGGCGCCCTCGCTGGCCAATCTGGCCGGGCCGATGCTGGCCGGTGTCCTGATCGATCTGGCGGGGTTTCGCTGGGCCTATGCCGCTTTGGCACTGCTGCCGCTGATGACGCTGGTGATGTCGCGTTTCGTCCCGCAGCAGGCCATCCACCGTTCGGATACACCGGGGGGCACACACAAGGCGGCTGCCTGGGATCTGCTGCGGGTGCCGGATTTCCGCCGTGTCCTGTTCGTCAACTGGTTGATCACCGCCAGTTGGGACGCCCACGCCTTCGCGCTGCCTATCCTCGGCCATGCCCGTGGGTTGAGCGCGTCGGCCATTGCGGGCGTGCTGGCCGCGTATGCCGTGGCGTCGGCCGCAGTGCGTGGCGCCATCCCGTTTCTGGCCCACCGCCTGTCGCCACGCTGGCTGATGAGCGGTGCGCTGCTGCTCACGGCGGGCATGTTCGCCGTGTACCCGCTGATGCACACCGCGCTGGCGATGGCCCTGTGTGCCGGCACGCTCGGGCTGGGGTTGGGCTCGGTGCAACCGGCCGTGATGGCCACGCTGCACCACGTCACGCCGGCCACCCGGCATGGCGAGGCGCTCGGGCTGCGCTCCATGCTGCTCCACGGCTCCACGCTGGTGATGCCGCTGACCTTCGGGGCGATGGGCGCTGCGGTGGGGGTCGGGCCGGTGTTCTGGTGGATGGGGGCGGTGCTCGCCGTGGGGGGGTGGCAGGCCATGCAGTTGCCGAAGCACACCGATTGACCGGACAAGGAGGGCACGGACCATGGACCTGGGACTGACCGGCAAACAGGCGATCGTCTGCGCCTCGTCACGCGGACTGGGCCGGGCGTGTGCCGAGGCGCTGGCCCGCGAGGGCTGCGACGTCGTGCTCAATGGCCGCGACGCCGAGCAGCTCGCCCGCACCGCCGACGCCATCGCGCAGGTCTGCGGGGGCCGCCGACCGCGCACGGTGCAGGCCGATCTCGACACGGCGGCCGGCCGCGCCGCGCTGCTGGCCGCCTGCACCGCACCGGACATCCTGATCACCAACAACGCCGGCCCGCCGCCCGGCACCCTGGCGGACTGGGACCACGCCGCCTGGATGGCCGCGCTGGACGCCAATCTGCTGATGCCGATCGCGCTGATCTCGGCGGTGGTGGACGGGATGCGGGCGCGCCGCTTCGGGCGCATCGTCAACATCACTTCCGCAGTGGTCAAGTCACCGCGGCTGGCCATGAGCCTGTCCACGACAGCGAGGACAGGGCTCACGGCCTTCTGCAAGGGGCTGCAGCGGGAAACGGTGGCCGACAACGTGACCATCAACAACCTGCTGCCGCAGCACATCGACACCGGCCGGCAGCAGCAGATGGCCCGGCGGATCATGGAACAGCGCGGGGTCACGCTGGAGCAGGCACGGGCGCTGCAGGCGAAGATGGTGCGTGCCGGCCGACTGGGTTTGCCGGGGGAGCTGGGCGATGCCTGTGCCTACCTGTGTTCGGTGCAGGCTTCGTTCATCTCCGGGCAGAACCTGCAGATCGACGGCGGGTCTTATGACGGGCTGGTCTAGGCGGCGGTCCCACCGTGCTTCAGCGCCGGCGGCACCTGCTGGGCGGCGTCAAAGTCGATTTCGACTTCGGCCCCGTTCGGATCTTCGAAGAAGACCTGCCAAGTGCTCCAAGGTCGCGGCAGTCGCAACAGGCGGTAGGGGATGCCATGCTGCTTGAGCACCGTGAGCGTGGCGACGATGTCACCGCCGTGGAACGCCATGTGGTCGAGCACGCCACGACGCACGGCGGGCAGTGCCGGCACCTCGACGACGTGCAGCACCGGATGACCGCCCGCGTAGAGCCAGAGGCCGGCCACGCCGAAGTCGGGCCGCGCACCGACCGTCAGCCCGAGTTGCTCGTAGAACACGCGCGTGGCGTCCAGCCGGTCGGTGACGACGGTGAAATGGTCCATGCGCTGGATGCCGTTTTTGCTCATTTTTGCTGGAGTCTCCATGCTGACGCTTTACCACGCCCCCGGCGAGTTGTCCTCGCGCATCGTCTGGCTGCTCGAAGAACTGGAGGCCGACTACACCCTCGTTCTCACGCATTTCCCAAGACCGGATGGGACGGTGGACCCGCAGAACCCGCACCCGCACGGCTACGCCCCGGCGCTGCTGCACGACGGCCAGTTGGTAACGGAAACCGGCGCCGTCGCGCTCTACCTGACCGATCTGTTTCCGCAGTCCGAGGTGGGCGTGCCGGTGGGCCATCCGCTGCGTGGCGCCTATGTGTCATGGCTGTTCTACCAGGTCGGCATGACCGAGCCGCTGGTGAACATGCAGGCGGCCCGGCTGCTCGAACACTGCGCTCCCTTTGACCGGCTGAACACCGCGATGTGGGCGCACTTGCTGCACACCTTGGCCGTGCAGCCCTATGTCCTCGGCACGCGCTTCACCGCCGTGGACATCCTCTACATGGACCTGATTCGCCGCGTGCGTCCGCTGCTCGGTCCGAGTGCCGTGCTCGACGACTACCTGGCGCGTGCCGATCGGCCGGCGCGCCAGCGGGCGCTGCAGCGCGGCGGCTGAGCGGATCGCCGACCGCGCCTGGGTCACGGCTTGCGCGCGGCCATCATCGAGACCAGATCGGCCATCGTCGGGTTGTGCGCCAGCATCCCGCCGTCGGCGATGTAGGTCTGGCCGTTGATGTAGCGCGCCTCGGCCGAGGCGAGGAAACACACCAGCGCGGCGATGTCATCGGGTTCACCCACCTCGGGCACCAGCAGGTGGCGCTGCATCACCTCGATCACGCTGGCCGCCGCGCCGCGCGTGCCCGGCGTCAGCACCAGTCCGGGCGCCACGGCGTTGCAGCGCACCCCCTGCGCGCCATGGTGCGTGGCGATCTGCCGGGTCAGGCCGATGATCGCGGCCTTGGAGACGCTGTAGGCCATGCGCGTGATGTCGCCCGCGAAGCCGCCCGTGGATGCGGTGTTGACGATCGCGCCGCCGCCCTGCGCGATCATGGTCGGCAGCGCGAACTTGCACCCCGCCAGGTAGCCGCGCAGGTTGACCGCCATCACCTGGTCCCAGACCTCGAACTCGATGTCGATGGCGTTGCGGTCCCGGGCATGGAGGGCGGGGGAGCTGAGCGCGGCGTTGTTGTGCAGCACGTCGAGCCGGCCGAAGCGGGCGACCGTCCCGAGAACCAGATCCTCGATGCTGTGGACATCGGCGGCGTCGAATCCCTTGGCGCTCGCCTGCGCACCCAGTTCTGCCGCCAGCGCCTCGGCCCGCTCGGCGTTCAGGTCGGCGATGACCACGGTGGCGCCTTCGGCGACCAGACGGCGGCAGGTGGCCTCGCCGATGCCGGAGGCGCCGCCGGTGACGATGGCGACCTGGTTCGCGAATCGGCCGAGGTGGGGGCCGGGAAGAGTGGGGCTGCTCATGACGGGCTCTGCGGGGTGGAAGTGGACGCGAATCCACGGAACTGCGCCAGATCCAGCGCCGTGCTCTGCGGCGGTTTCAGGTGGTAGCGCACCTGCAGGCGGCCGGGCGTGAAGCGGTAGGTCTCGATGCTCTCGATCACGAGGTCCGTGTCGACGATGCAGTTGCGGTGGTGGACCGCCGCTTCCTGGCCGCACAGGATCGTGGTCACCACCTCCAGCCGGAACTGGGCGTTGTGCTTGTCGTACATCTCCTCGATCACCAGCCAGCCATCGGCCTGGTCGGGGCGGCCGACGTACTCGATGGTCAATCCGTCCGGCGCCATGTCGCGGTACAGCGCCATCAGGCCGGCCTTGTCATGGCCGTTCCAGCAGCGCACCTGGCCCTGCATGAATCGGTCGATGGTTTCCGGGGTCACCGGAGTGATCGGGGTCGTGTTGTCGGTCATGTCAGCCTTCGTGCCAGAGATCGGGCAAGCCCGGATTGGTGGCGGCAATGAATTTCTGCAACTGCAGCTTGAGCAATGCGCCCTCGTCGTAACCGAAGCGGGCGAGCAGCTCGCCCTCGTGCGCCTTGGCGGCGGCCAGCAGGTGCAGCGAGCGGTCCCGGCCGGATGGCGTGAGCCACCAGTGGCCGGTCGGGTCGGGCTGCACCCAGTCGCCCTGCCGCAGCGTCTCCAGGATCGGCAAGACCGGCGTGTCCAGCACGTAGCCCAGCGCCGAGTCGAGTTCCGTGACGCCGACACCGTCGCGCACGGTCAGCGCCGCCACGGCGACCCATTCGGTTTCGCTCAAGCCCGCAGCACGCGCCGGCCCGCGCACGCCGAGGTGGGCCTGGAAGTAGGCCCGCCCGAGCAGGTAGCCCAGCAGGTCTTCACCCAACCCGCCCGCCACCCGTGCGCTGCGTGCGGGCGGCAGGCTCGGATCGCGCCGTGCCGCGAGGGCGTAGCGGCCGGCGTGGAACACCAGCGGGGCGCGGTCCGCCTGATCGAAGGCCACGACTTCGCCGACGAAGATCAGGTGGTCGCCGCCCTCGTGCTGGAACGAGCCGCGGCACTGGAACCGCGCGGCGCACCCCCCCAGCAGCGGCACGCCGTCGATGCCGGACTCGACCTCCAGCCCGCTGAACTTGTCGGCCCCCGAGCGGGCGAAGCGGCCCGAAAGCGCCTCCTGGTCAGCGGCCAGCACATGCACGGCCCAGTGGCGGCTGGCGGTGAACACCGGCAGGCTGTGCGACGTTCTGGCCAGGCTCCACAGCACCATCGGCGGGTCGAGCGACACCGAGTTGAAGCTGTTGGCGGTCAGTCCCACCGGGGTGCCGTCCTCGGCCCGGGTGGTGATGACGGTGACGCCGGTGGCGAAGCTGCCGAGCGCGGCGCGAAAGGCGCGGGGGTCGAGCGTCACGGCATGCGGATGAAATAACGCACCGACACCTGCCCCGCGTCGAAGCGGTACAGCTCGATCGTCTCGATCGCCACCGCCGTTCCACGCACCTTGTTGCGGTTGTGGCAGGCCGCCTCATGGCCGTTGACCACCAGCGTGACTTCCTCGATCTCGATCTTCGCGCTCTGCTGGGCCCACATGCCGTCGAGCACTGGCCAGCCGTCCGTCGCCGGGCCACGCCCGACGTATTCGATCTGCAGCCCGGCGGGCGCTGCGGCGCGGTAGGCGGCGAGGAAGGCGTCCTTGTCGCCGACGTTCCAGGCGGCCACCTGGGTGTGCAGGAACTGTTCGATCGCTTGTTTGTCCATAGGGGAGTCCTTGGGGATGTCCTGGGGGGTCGAGGCGCAGCTTCAGGCGTCGGCCAGCAGCCGCTGCAACTTGTCGAAATGGGTCCAGGTGATGAACCCCTTGGCGTTGCCGGAGCGGGTCAGGTAGTGCTGGTCCTGCTCGATGCGGGTGAACAGGATGGCCATGCGCCAGGTGGCGAAGACTTCGTGGTAGTGGAAGTTTTCGACCGGCCGCCCGGTCACCTGTTGGTAGCGGGCCAGCGTTTCCGCGATGCTCGGCAGACCGGTCATGCGGGGAAAGGCGCCCTTGGCCCGGCCGACACTCGTGGCCCAGTCGATGTGGGCGAACCAGCCCAGGTCAGATTCCGGATCGCCCAGACAGGCCATTTCCCAGT
>JBEEMX010000172.1:0-17555 GCA_041192465.1 Pseudomonadota bacterium
GCGAGCGGCTGGTGCTGACCGGCACGGTGCTGCGCCCGGACTGCAAGACGCCCGTGGTGGGGGCCAGCATCGATTTCTGGCATTGCGATCACAAGGGTGCCTACGACATCAAGACGCCTGACGAGAAGATTGCGCCGGAAAATTTCCACTTCCGCGCCATGGCACAAACCGACCAGAACGGCCGCTTCGTGTTCGAGACCATCGTGCCGGGCCGCTATGGCATCCCGCCGGGTCTGGAGGGCTTCGAAGCCTACGCAGGCCAGACCCGTCCGGCGCACTTCCACCTGACCGTCACGCACCCGATCTACCTGCCGCTGACCTCGCAGATCTACATGAAAGGCGATCCGTTCATCGCCAAGGATCCGTGGGCGAAACACTCGCGTCTGGTCATGGCCGTGAAGAAGGGCAGCGCCGGCAGCACGGGCGCCATCGAGATCGTGCTCGGCAATCGACCCGGCCAGCGCCGCGCCTGAGGCCCGCCCGATGAAGCTCCACAGCATCGAGACCCTGCTGGTCGATATCCCGACCACGCGGGTCCACCACCTGTCGTTCGGCGCGATCACGGTGCAGAACTACGTGATCGTGCGGGTGCGCGACGAGGACGGTGTCGTCGGGATCGGCGAGGCCTCGACCATCGGCGGCCCGGCCTGGGCCGAGGAGAGCACCGAGACCATCAAGACCATCATCGACACCTACCTCACGCCGCACCTGCTCGGCCGCGACCCGCGCGACCTGCAGGCGGTGTCGGTGCTGATGGACCGGCTGGTGCGCGGCAACCGCTTCGCCAAGGCGGCCGTCGAGATGGCGTTGCTGGACCTGGTGGCCCGTGCGCTGGAAGTGCCCGCCCATCGCTTGCTGGGGGGCAAGGTCCATGACCGCATCGAGCTGGCCTGGACGCTGGCCAGCGGTGGCACCGACGCCGACATCGCCGAAGGCGAGGCCAAGCTCGCCGCCCGGCTGCACCACGTCTTCAAGCTGAAGATCGGCGCCGGCGACCCGATGGCCGACGTGGCCCACGCCAGCCGCATCGCCGAGCACTTCGCCGGCCGGGCACGGGTGCAAGTGGACGTGAACCAGGCATGGGACGAACTGACCGCCACCCGCTGCATCGCCCGGCTCGAAGCGGCGGGCGTGGCGCTGATCGAGCAGCCCGTGGCGCGGCACAACGTGGCGGCAATGGCGCGGCTGGCCGCACGCTTCGATGTGGCCATCATGGCCGACGAGTCGCTCGGAACCCCCGCCGAGGCGCTGCACCTGGTGCAGCACGCCGCGGCCGATGTCTTCGCACTCAAGCTCACCAAGGCGGGCGGGCCGCTGGCGACGATGAAGACCGCCGCCATCGCCGAAGCCGCCGGCATCCCGTGCTACGGCGGCTGCATGCTCGAAACCAGCGTGGGCACGGCCGCCTACCTGCACACCTTCGTGGCGATCCACGGCATCCGCGCCGGCTGCGAGCTGTTCGGGCCGCTGCTGTTGAAGGACGACCTGGTGACCGAGCCGCTGCTCTACCACGACGGTGCCATCCACTTGCACGAAGGCCCTGGCTTCGGCGTCGAGATCGACCCGGCCAAGCTCGCCTTCTACCGCCGCGACCGCGACCCTGTCGTTTCGGTGCGCAGTGCCTGATCCTGATCCGCACAGGAACCCGACCATGCTTTATCTCGTCCACATGCGCGTCGAGCTGCCGCCCCAGATGCCCGCCGCCGAAGCCGCCGACCTCAAGGCCCGCGAAAAAGCCTACGCGCAGTCGCTCCAGGCGGCGGGCCAGTGGCCGCACCTGTGGCGCGTGGTCGGCGAGTACGCCAACTACAGCGTCTTCGACGTGGCGGACCACGACGCGCTGCACACCCTGCTGTCGGGGCTGCCGTTGTTTCCCTACATGCGGCTGAAGGTCACCCCGCTGGCCCGCCATCCCTCTTCGATTCGCTGAGTCTGCCCATGCCCCGCCTCTTCACCCCCAAGACCCTCGCCGCCGTGTTGTTCGGTGCTGCGCTGAGCCTGTCCGCACACGCGGCCTACCCCGACAAGCCGATCCGATGGGTCGTGCCATTTCCGCCAGGTGGCGCGATGGACAGCATCGCCCGCACGCTGGGCGAGCAGTTGGCGCGCAAGTTCGGTCAGGCCGTCATCGTCGAGAACAAGTCCGGTGCGGGCGGCAACCTGGGCGTCGATGCCGTCGCCAAGGCGCCAGCCGACGGCTACACGATGGTCATCACCTCGATCGGCATGGTGACCAACCGCTACCTCTACGCCAAGCTGGGCCACGACCCGCAGAAGGACTTCGCGCCGGTGTCGCAGCTCGCCGTGGTGCCCAACGTGCTGGTGGTCAACCCCGCCAAGGTCAAGGCACGCACCGTGCGCGACCTGGTCGCCGAAGCCAGGGCCCAGCCCGGCAAGCTGACCTATGCCTCTGCGGGCAACGGCACCTCGATTCACCTCGCCGGCGAGCTGTTCACCTCCATGACGGGCACCGAGATGCAGCACATCCCTTACCGTGGCAGCGGTCCCGCGGTGAGCGACCTGCTGGGCGGGCAGGTGGACATGATGTTCGACAGCGTGTCCTCGGCGCGCCCGCATGTGCAGGCGGGCAAGCTGGTGGCGCTGGCGGTGACCACAGGCAAACGCTCGTCGGCGATGCAGGACGTGCCCACCGTGGCCGAAGCCGGGATCCCGGGTTACGAGCTGGCACCGTGGTTCGGTGTCTTCATGCCGGCGGCGACCCCGAAGGACGTGGTGCGCACGATGCATGCCGCGCTGGTCGAGGCGATGCAGCTCCCGGAGGTCAAGGCACGCTTCCTCATCCTGGGGGCCGAGGTGATCGGCAGCAGCCCGGAAGCCTTCGCGGCCACGCTCGCCGCCGAGAGCACGAAGTGGGAAAAGCTCATCCGCGAACGAAACATCCAGGCGGACTGAACCTGTTCATGCCCGTGCCCATGCCCATGCCGATGCCACACCCGGATCTCCACACCGCGGTGCTCGCCGATGGCCCCGGCCAGCCGGTGGTGCTGAGCCACGCACTCGGCCTCGACCACACCATGTGGCGCGACTGGGCCGCCACGCAGGCCGGGCGCCGCCCCGTGCTCGCCTATGACCACCGGGGCCACGGCCGCTCCGCCCGCCCGCACGGCCCGCTCACGGTGCAGGCGCTGGTCGATGACGCCGTCACGGTCATTGATGCCTGGGGGCGCGGACCGGTGGTCTGGATCGGCCTGTCGATGGGCGGGATGGTCGGCCAGGGGCTGGCGATCCAGCGGCCGGGGCGCCTGCGCGGCCTCGTGCTGGCCCACACCGCTGCCCGCTACCCTGCCGCGGCCCGGCCACTCTGGGCGCAGCGCATCACGGCGGTGGCCACAGGGGGCATGGCGGCCGTGGTCGATCAGGTGGTGGCGCGCTACCTGCACGAAGCCTTTCGTGCGGACCATCCGGAGCTTGCCGCGGCGCTGCGGGCGCAGTTGCTGGCGTGCGATCCCGCCGGCTACACCGCCTGCTGCCACGCCGTGGCGGGGGTGGACTGGCTGGACAGGCTGCAGGACATCACCTGCCCGACCCTCGTGCTCGCGGGCGCACTCGACCTCGGTGCGCCACCGGAGATGGCGCGGGCGATCCAGCAGCGCATCCCCGGCGCCCGGCTCGACGTGTTCACCGACGCTTCGCACCTCAGCCCCTGGGAGCAGCCCCAGGCGTTTCAGCACGCCATCGAAGCCTTCTTCCGCACCACAGACTTGCCTTGAGGCCCTTTCCAGACATGACCGACCCCTGCATCATCACCGTCGCCATCACCGGCTCGCTGCCGCAGAAACGCGACAACCCGGCCGTCCCCATCACCGTGGCCGAGCAGGTCGAATCCACCCATGCGGCGTTCGAGGCGGGTGCCTCGCTGGTGCACCTGCATGTGCGCAATGACGACGGCTCGCCGACCTCCTCGCCCGAGCGATTCGCGCAGGTGATGGCCGGCATCCGCCAGCACTGCCCGGGCATGATCGTCCAGTTCTCGACCGGAGGCCGCTCCGGCGCGGGCCGCGAGCGAGGTGCGCACCTCGCGCTGCGGCCCGACATGGGATCGCTGGCGACCGGCTCGGTCAACTTTCCGACCCGCGTGTACGACAACGCCCCGGACCTCGTCACTTGGCTGGCCGCCGAGATGCAGGCCCACGGCATCAAGCCCGAGGTCGAAGCGTTCGATCTGTCGATGGTTTTCCAGGCGGCGAAGATGGAACGCGAAGGCCGGATCACCGGGCCACTGCACGTCCAGTTCGTGATGGGCATCCAGAACGCGATGCCGGTGGACCGTGAGGTGCTGGCGTTCTATGTGCAGACCCTGCGCCGGCTGTCACCGAACGCGACCTGGACCGGAGCCGGCATCGGGCGCGACCAGATGACGCTGGCGCGCTGGTCGCTGGAACTCGGTGGCCACTGCCGCACCGGCATGGAGGACAACGTGCGGCTGGACCGCGATACGCTGGCACCGTCGAATGCGGCCCTGGTGCAGGCGGTCGTGCGGCTGTGCGAGGAGCACGACCGGCGTGTCGCCACGGCGGTCGAGGCACGGGCCTTGCTGGGGTTGGCGGCGACCGGCCCGCTCAAGGATGGTCGGCAATGACCTGCGCCACCGCGGCGGTGAGCCGGCGGGCGTAGGGCACGTCGAGGAACTCGTTCGGCCCGTGGGCATTGCTCTTCGGGCCGAGCACGCCGCAGACCATCATCTGGGCCTGCGGGAAGCCCTGTTGCAGCAGATTCATCAGCGGGATCGTGCCGCCCTGGCCGATGTAGCCGACCGGGGCACCGAACTGCGCCCGTGACGCCGCGTTCAGCGACGTTTCCAGCCACGGCGCCAGCGATGGCGCATCCCAGCCGCTCGCGCCCCAGGCGCCGGCGCGGCCGTCGGGGTGGAACGTGACACGGGCGTTGTACGGCGCGTCGAGTTCCAGCAGGCGCTGCAGATCCTCGGCCGCCTGGTTCGCATCGACGGTGGGCGGCAGGCGCAGGCTGAGCTTGAACGCGGTGTGGGGCCGCAGCACGTTGCCGGCGCTGCCCAGTGGCTGCATCCCGTCCACGCCGGTCACCGACAGCATCGGCCGCCACGTCCGGTTGAGCAGCGCCTCGGTCGGGTCCGCCGTCATCGGCAGCACGGGCGTGCCATCCGCACCGCAGGCCCAGGGCTGGCGCTTCCACACCTCGTCGCCCAGCACGGCGGCGGTGGCCTGCGCCTGTGCGAGGCGGTTGGCGGGCACCTCGACATGGAACTGCCGCGGCAACAGCCGGCCGGTGGCGCTGTCCTCCAGCCGGTCGAGCACATGCCGGAGGATGCGGAAGCTTGACGGCACCACGCCGCTGGCATCGCCGGAATGCACGCCCTCGTCGAGCACCTCCACCTTGAGCGCGCCGCTGACCAGCCCGCGCAGCGAAGTGGTCAGCCAGAGCTGCTCGTAGTTGCCAGCCCCCGAGTCCAGACACACCACGAGGCTGACGGCACCGAGCCGCTCGCGCAGCGCGTCCAGGTACGCCGGCAGGTCGCCGGAGCCGCTTTCCTCGTCGGTCTCGATCAGGCCGACGATGCGCGGGTGCGGGATGTTCTGGGCTTTCAGCGCCTCAATGGCAGCGATGGCGGCATAGACCGCGTAGCCGTCGTCAGCGCCTCCACGGCCGTAGAGCCGGCCGTCGATCAGCTTCGGTGTCCAGGGGCCGAGGTCAGCACGCCAGCCGGTGAACTCGGGCTGCTTGTCGAGGTGGCCGTACATCAGCACGGTCGGCGTCTGCGCCACGCCGACCGCGGTCTCCGATCGGGTGGCGGCCCGGCGCACCACGGTGTCGAGATGGCCATGCGCGGCCCAGTCGGCATCGAACATCGGACTCTTGGCCGGGATCGCGATGTAGTCGTGCAGCTCGCGCACGATCTCGCGGTTCCAGGTGTCATCGACATGGCGGCCGAGGGCGGCTGCGTCCGGGCGGAGGAGGCGGTCAGGTGCGTTCATGGCGTTCAGTTTAGGACGGACACCGCAGTTTCCAGCACCGATCCGGCGGCGCCCGATCAGGGGCTATGCACTGGTACCGTGCAGTGTGAAACAATAAGTAAACACGCGGTCACGGCGTGACACACGGTCCCCCATGAAGCCATGAAGATCAAGACGCGGATCAATCTGGTGCTCAGCGGCGCGGCGCTGGTGGCGATGGCGGCCATTGGCGCCGTATCGTATTTCGGGTTGAAGGGAGAGGCCATCGCCACCGCCCGCCGCGAAGCCGAGTTGCACCTGCAGGCCGTGGACGCCACGCGGGCCTACGCCGCCGAGGCGCTGCTGCCCGGTGCCTGGGAGGGCGACACGGTCCAGCAGCGCCTGAGCGATGCCCGCCTGCTGGCCCAGGTGAACCGCCACTACGCCGGCCACGACTACAGCGAAGTGCGCTTGACCGGCGATGCGCGCCCCGAGCCAGCACTGCTGCCCCTCATCGAGCGGCTGCGCACCCACCCGGACGAGACGCTGCTGCAGGTGGACGAAGACACCGCCGCCGACCGGCTGACCTTCGTGCGGGCGCTGCGCGACACGGCGCCCAGTGCCGCCGCCGCCCCGGCACTGGCCGGATTGCAGCGGGTGTCGATGCCGCTGGAGTTGCCGATGCAGCGGGCGGTGGACGCCTTCTGGCGGCAGATGGGCGGCATGGCGCTGCTGGTGGTGGTGCTGTTCATGGCGCTGAACCTGATGCTGCGCCGGCTGGTGGTGAACCCGGTGGACGTGCACCAGCGCGCCCTGCGCCGGCTCGCCACGCAGGACAGCCTGACCGGCGCCACCAACCGCCGCGGCTTCATGGACCGGCTGCTGCGCGCGCAGTCCGAAGCGGAGGCGCAGGCCGAGCCGCTGTCGCTGGTGATGGTCGATCTGGACCACTTCAAGCGCATCAACGACGAGCACGGCCACGGGGTGGGCGACGCGGTGCTGCGCGAGGTGGCCCACCGGATGCGTCGGCAGATCCGGCGCGCCGATCTGCTGGGGCGGCTCGGCGGCGAGGAGTTCGCGATCCTGCTGCCCGACACGGACCTGGTCGGTGCCCGCACGCAGGCGGAGCACCTGATGACCGCCCTGCGCAGCCAGCCCTTCCCGGCAGTGGGCACGGTGACGGCCAGCCTGGGGGTGGCGCAGTGGAACGGGCGCGAAGCCGCGTCGTCGTGGCTGCACCGGGCGGACCTGGCGCTCTACGAGGCCAAGCACCTCGGGCGCAACCGGCTGGTCGTGGCCGAAGACCTGGACACCGACTTGCTCACGACCCGGCCCGATCGACTGGATTGACCGGGGTAGGCTGGCTCAACGCCGCTCGAACTTGAACACCGCCGTGCTGGCACGCAGGTTCGGCAGATGGCGCACCACCTCGCCCTCGTGCAGCCCGAAGGCGTCGAGGATGCGCAGGCCGTTCTTCTCGGCGAGGATGCGGAAATCGGCGAAGGTGCCGACGCGGATGTTGGGCGTGTCGTACCACTGGTAAGGCAGCACCTTGGTCACCGGCATCCGCCCGCGCAGTACCTGCAGCCGGTTCGGCCAGTGCGCGAAGTTGGGGAAGCTGACGATGCCGATGCGGCCGACGCGGGCAGTTTCCTGCAGCATGGCTTCGGTGTTGCGCAGGTTCTGCAGCGTGTCGAGCTGCAGCACCACGTCGAAGCTGTCGTCCTCGAACAGGCTCAAGCCCTCTTCGAGGTTGCGTTGCAGCACATTGACCCCGCGCTGCACGCCCGCCAGCACCTTGGCGTCGTCCAGCTCGACCCCATAGCCGCGGCAGCTCCGCCGGTCACGCAGCAGCGCCAGCAGCGCGCCGTCGCCGCAGCCGAGGTCCAGCACGCGGCTGCCCTCCGGCACGAGAGCGGCGATGATTTCCATGGCTTGGCGGTTGCTCATGCGTGCAGATCCCCCGTGGTGTCGGCATGGATGTCGGCGTGGATGTTGTCGAAATAGCTGCGCACCACGCCGTGGTAACGCGCATCGTCGAGCAGGAAAGCGTCATGACCGTGCGGGGCGTCGATCTCGGCGTAGCTCACGTCGCGCCGGTTGTCGAGCAGCGCCTTGACGATCTCCCGTGAGCGCAGCGGGCTGAAGCGCCAGTCGGTCGTGAAGCTCACCACCAGGAATTTCGCCTGCGCCCGTGCCAGTGCCACCGACAGGTTGCCGCCGAAGTCGCGTGCCGGGTCGAAGTAGTCGAGTGCGCGGGTGATGAGCAGGTAGGTGTTGGCGTCGAAGTACTCGCTGAACTTGTCGCCCTGGTAGCGCAGGTAGCTCTCGATCTGGAACTCGATGTCCTGGGTCGAATACGACAGCTCGGCCGAGCGCAGCGTGCGGCCGAACTTGGCTTCCATCGAGTCGTCGGAGAGGTAGGTGATGTGGCCGATCATGCGCGCCACCGTCAGCCCGCGTTTCGGGACCACGCCGTGTGCGTAGAAATGGCCGCCGTGGAACTCCGGGTCGGTGACGATGGCACGGCGGGCGACCTCGTTGAAGGCGATGTTCTGTGCCGAGAGGTTGGGCGCCGAGGCGATCACCAGCGCGTGGCGGACCCGCTCGGGGTACTGCAGCGTCCAGCCCAGCGCCTGCATGCCGCCAAGGCTGCCACCCAGCACGGCGGCAAGCTGCGTGATGCCCAGCCGGTCAAGCACCCGCGCCTGCGCATCGACCCAGTCCTCTACCGTCACGACAGGGAAGTCGCTGCCGTAAGGGCGGCCAGTGTCGGGATTGACGTGCATCGGGCCGGTCGAGCCGAAACAGGAACCGGGGTTGTTGACGCAGACGACGAAGAAGCGGTCGGTGTCCAGCGGCTTGCCGGGGCCGATGAGGTTGTCCCACCAACCGACGTTCTTCGGCTGGTCGGCGTAGACCCCGGCGACATGGTGGCTGGCGTTGAGCGCGTGGCAGACGAGCACGGCGTTGCTGCGCGCTGCATCCAGCACACCGTAGGTCTCGAACACCAGCGTGTAGTCCCGCAGCGCAGCGCCACTGCGCAGCGGCAGTGGCTCGGCAAAGTGCATCTGCTGCGCGGTGACTGGGCCCGGCATCGACATGGAGAGGCTCCCGAAAACGGTTTCCGACAACAAAAAACCCGGTCGCCGCCATCGAGGCAGTCACCGGGTCGTCGGGTGCCCCTCTTTAGCGGCATTTGTAGAGCGCCCGCAATCCGGACCAAATCGGCGCTGTGGGGGCGAGTGTAGCGCGGCAGGCGTGCCGCACGCCCGCCGCGCGGCTCTGCGCAATCGGGTCGGGCCAGCTCCCCGAGACCGGTGGTGGTGCGGGGCCAGCGTCCCGTGTCCTCGGGATGGGAGCGCATGGCCTCGGCCGCACACAATTGTTACACCGCGGTTCGATCTGTCACCACGCCCCAAAACCTCCTCTTCCACCCCGTCCTGTGACCCTCCTGCGCCTGTCTGACTTGTCCAACGATCCCTGGTTGCTGGCCCTGTGTACCGTGGCGGTGCTGGCCGTGGCCGGACTGGTGTGGGGGCGCTGGGCACCGAGGGGGCTGCGCCGGCCGTTCGAGCCGAGCAGCGGCTGGCCCGGCAGCAGCAGCACCAGCAGCCAGGCCCCGATCGGCGAGGTGCAGGACCGGCTCGGCATGCAGTTGCTGACCGCACGCACCATGGCACAGACCGGCGGCAACGTGCCGGCAGGCGCACGGCTGCAGCAGCTCGACCACCAGCTCGCCCAGGCCCTGCTGTCACTGCGCCTGATGCGCGACGCGATGCGCACCGAGCCGGCCTCGCTGGCCGATGGTCTCACCGGATTGCAGGCACATTTCCAGCCGATGCTGGCCGAGCGAGGCATCCGGCTGGAGTGGGAGCTGACGCCGCAAGCCGAACAGGTGGCCCTGTCGGCACGCGAGCGGCTGCACCTGCTGCGGGTGGTGCAGGAAGCCTTGGACAACGCAGTGGCACACGCGCGGAACGCGACGCTGGTGTCGATGTCCTGCCAGCGGATGGCTCCACGCGGGCAGCGCGCCCACCTGACGCTGGTGGTGCGGGATGACGGGCAGAGCCACGGTGCGGAGATCCACGCGCAGCGGCCCGACTTCGTCTACACCGGCACCGGCCTGGCACGACTGGAGCACCAGGCCGCCGAGATCGGCGCCCGACTCGCCATGGGACCGGGGCCGACCGGCTGGGTGGTGGAAGTGGCGCTGCCGCTGGAGTGACGCGCAGCGTGCGGCGACGCTCAGGGCGTCGGCGGCAGGGTGTTGGCGAAGCTCGGGCGCAGCGAGAGCTTCTGCATCAGGCGAGCCAGATTGGGATGTTCCTCGCGCCAGGTGATCTGCGGGAAACGGAAATCCAGGTACCCGAGTGCGCAGCCCACCGAGATGTCGGCCAGCGAGGGGTGCAGGCCAGCGAACCAGGGCCGATCCTCCAGGCCACGGCCCAGCGCCAGCACGCTGGCGTGGACCTTGCCCATCTGGCGGTCGATCCAGGCGGCGCTGCGCTCGTGTTCGGCGCGGCCGGGCCAGGTGGTTTCCAGACGCGCCAGCACAGCGGCATCGAGCAAGCCATCGGCCAGTGCCTCCCAGGTGCGCACTTCGGCGCGCTCGCGGCCCTTCTCGGGGATGAGCCGGCCGACCGGGGACAGCGTGTCCACGTACTCGACGATCACCCGCGAATCGAACAGGGTATCGCCGCCTTCCAGCATCAGACAGGGTACCTGGCCGAGCGGATTGGCCTCATTCAGACTCGACGGGTCGGACCAGGGGTCTTCCAGCACGAGCTTGTAATCGAGTTTCTTCTCCGCCAGCACGATGCGCACCTTGCGAACGTAGGGGCTGGTGAGCGAGCCGATGAGTTTCATGAGCAGGCGTGGAGCAGGCGTGGGATTTGTATTTTTTCGGGGGAAGTCCCCGCACCATTCTAGCCGGCCACTCCCGCCAAGGCGTAAACGGCGCGCTTCAGGCCGCGATCTGCCGGTGCTGGAGGCGGCCTGCGCGCATCTCCTCGTCGCAGCGCCGCATGAGCGTCTCGATGGTATCGCCAGGACGTGCCTGCGCATGGCTGATGCCGACCTGCACTGCCAGCCCCTCCGTCAGTGCCGACCAGTCGTGCGCCTGCACCGCCTCGGCGATGCGCTGGCAGACCCGGGCCGTGTCATCCGCTGACGAGCGGTGCAGCAGCACGGCGAACTCGTCGTGGGTCCAGCGGGCTGGCAAGTCGCCCGCTCGCAGCGTCTCGCGCAGCAGCCGCGCGACAGCGCACAGCACGCGGTCGCGGATCAGCGGGGCGTGGCGCTCGGCGATGGTGTGGATGCCGGTGACGCCGATCTGGAGCACCGAGCAGCGCGCACGCGACAGGTCCATGGTGCGCAGCATCTCCTGGGCGCGCTGCAGGAAATAGCCGCGTGCATGCAGGCCGGTCAGGCTGTCGTCCGGCGGCAGGCTGAGCCGCGTGCGCTGCTGCAGATCACGCTCGCGGGCCTGGGCCAGGAACTGCGCCAGCCGCGCATGGCTGGGCAAGGCGCGTTCATGGCCGCCGTGGTGGCGCTGTGCGCTCTCGCGCGCCACGTCCAGCGCCAGCGCGTGTTTGCCCTGGGTCAGCAGCACGCTGGTCAGCATCCGGGCGCCCTGCTCGGCCAATGCTTCATGCGACAGGCGGTGGGCTTCGTCGAAGACGCGGCGGGCCGAGGCCTCGGCCGCTGGCCAGGCACGCTGCTTCAGGGCGATTTCGGCCGCAGCCCAGACCGCGAGCAGATCGAGCCATGGACGTTCATCCTGTGTGAGCGGCCGGATGGAAGCCAGTTGCACCCGGGCCCGCTCGGCCTCGCCGCGCCAGCAGGTGAGCAGCACTTGCACCCAGCCGAGCTGAAAGCGGCCTGCGCGTGGCGCCAGCGCAGGCAGTCCGCCGGACGTGGCCTCGCAACGCAACAGCACCTCGGCCACCGTGGCTTGCACGGCCAGGAAGGGTGCGCCGTCCGCGCCACGCGCATCGTGCCGGATGCAGTGCCAGACTTGGGTGCAGGCACGTTCGATGAGCACCTGCACTTCCCGCGCACCCGACAGGGCCTGCGCCTGGGCCAGCGCACTGTCGAAGCAGTCGAGCGCCAACCCGGTCTGACCAGCCCAGCCAAAGGCCAGCGCCAGTGCCTCGGCAGCCAGGATGCGGTCGTCGGCATCCTGGGCATCGTCAGCCAGGTGCCGGGCCAGCAGACCGGCCTCGATCGCCTCGTTCGGGCGGTTCAGCGCCGTGGCCGCCACGCAGGCCAGCACCCGCGCCTGCACGAGATCGCGGTCGGACTCACCCGCATGCAGCAGCGCCATTGCCCGGCGCGCCGCTTCGAACATGTCGAGGAACGCCGACTGGAACTGGTCGCACCGCGCCCGGTGCAGCCAGCCGCGCGCCTGCGCACGGACATCGTCGCAGGCACAGGCTCGCTCAATCAGATGCAAGGCCTGCCGCCGGCAGTCGCCGACGGCGCCAGAGCGCCACAGGGCGCGGCAGGTCGTGTCGAGTTCGTCCAGGCTCGGCAGGTCGGTCATGTGTTCCCCAGCGTCCATCTTGTTGAAAAAAGACAGAAAGTATGGAACGCCTCGCCCGAGCGTCCTGCGCAGGAATTGACATTTACCATAAATTTCACTTTCAAAACCCCGCGAACAGGGGATGCCGCCGGAAATGAAATTCCTTGCCATGCGGGGCAAAACCGGTTGACTCCGACACCATCCAAATCCAATCGATTCAAATCAATTGTTACTGGATATTTCTTCCAGCTTCAGCGCATCAGAAACCCAACCGCAGACTCGAAATGGGTGGGTTTCCTTTCACTCACATGAACAACGGGCTGGGTACATGGGAATATGCCCCACGTTTTGTGCGAATCTGTGAACCTTGACACGTCTTGAAGACGGTTTTGACTGGATGAACCCCATGATGCCTGTCCTGGCTGCTCCCGCTGCGGTGCGCACACGCCCTCCTGTCGAGATGCCCGGTCGCTCCGCGATCCACTTCGATGAGGTGCTGCTTGCCACCGAGCGACTGGCACGTTGGCGCATCGGCGCCACAGTGACGTATTGCCCGCTGAGCGATGAATCCCCGCGCCGTGTCGCGCAGCGCCTGCTGGCCAGTCTCGCGCCGCTGGCCGGGCTGCGTTCGAACGCACAGTTGCTGGTGCATGTCGCCGCACTCGGCTACGACCGGACGCTGCTGGCCGAGGTGCGGCAGGCTGCACAGGCCGCTTCGGTGGCCGTGACGCTGGACCTGACGGTGACCGAGCGCGCCGACGCCCTGATGGCCTGCGCCGCGGAGCTGCATGCAAACCATGGCGATCTGGGCCTGACCCTGTCCTGCGACCGCGAACGCAGCCTAGGCGATGCAGACACCGCCTGTGCCATGGGCTTGCGTCTGCGCCTGGTGCATGAACAGGGCAGTGAAACCGGCGCCGGCCGCAAGACCTTGGCAGACGCCTTTGCGCGCATGGTCGATCGCGTGGCGGGCCATGCACAACATGTCACCCTCGTCTGCCACGACCCGCAGATCGTCGCGGACAGCCTGGAGCGACTGCGTGCCGCGGGGACACCGGTTGCACTGGAATTGCTGCCCGAACTGCCGCACCAGGGCGTGCTGTGGGTCGCGCGGACACACCACCTGCCAATCCGCAGTTGCGTCAGCTACGGCCGGGCGCAGGCCGCGTCCCACCTGGGCCCCACGGCCCACACACCGCGCGTGCTGTGGTGGTCCACCCTGAGCAACAGCCTCGGCACCCTGCTGCCAATGGCCGGTCACGCCTGAACACCGTCATTCCGAATTGCCGTCATCATCCGCCGACTCTTCGCCCAGCCGGCGCTGCACGCTCTCGGGCGCCCGCACCGGCGTAGCCCGCGCCAGCGCCATCCACACTGCGAAGGGCAACCCTGCCTCGTGCGGCAGCGCCCGCACCGGCGCCGGCCGCAGCGTCTCCAGCAGCCCCCCGCGCATTTCCATCACGCCACACTCGAGCGGCACTTCGTCGGCACGGCCGATGCCTTTGGCCAGCACGTAGACCACCGACCCGGCCATGTCGAGGTAGGCCGCGCGCTTGGTCGGGCGGCGCAGATCGGCCAGCAGGTCGGCGCGGCGGACCTTGATCTCGTGGACCACCGGCTGCAGGTAGGCCGCCACCGAGGTGTGGCGCACCGAGAACACGTCCGGCATCGCCATCTGCCAGCCCTCGCCCTCGTCGATCGGCACCCGCGCACGCAGCGACAGGCCACGCCAGGCGATGCGGCCTTCGCGGATCATCGCCTGCGCCACCTGCTCGACCAGCGTTTCGTGGTCACTGCGGGCGGCGCGGTTGAGGGCGGCGGACTCGGCCAGCGTCTGGATGCCGGCGTCGGTGACCCGCAGCGTGCAGCGCCCGGCATCGTCGTGGAGCCGCTCCAGCAGGCCCGCCGCGAGCAGTTCGGCCTCGACGATGTCCTGCGCTGGCCAGCCAGCGGAGCGCCAGACTTCGCGCAGGCGGCGGCGGTGCAGGCTGGTGAGACGGGAAACGGTCATGGGCATGGAGGCGGCTGCGACGGCGTCGATCATGCCGCAGGCTCCGCGCGGCGGCACCGTCCGTGCGGATGGGGCCACCGCACCGGGTTTCACATCGACGCGTCGAGCATGGTCCGGTAGTCGGCCACACTCGCCAGCCGCGGATTGGTCTTGTGGCAGTGGTCGGCCATCGCGCCGGCGATGACCCGGTCGAACAGCGTCTCGTCCACCCCCATCGCGGCCAGCCCGGACGGCAGCCCGAGCCGCGCATTCATCGCGTGGATCGCTGGCCCGATCTCGTCCGCAGCGGCCAGCCCCATCGCCTGCGCCATGCGCTCCAGCCGGCGCTCGCGCCGCACGGACTCGGCGTCGGCGTTGAAGGCGACCACGGCGGGCAGGAAGACAGCGTTGAGCGTGCCGTGGTGCAGCCGCGGGTTGACACCGCCCAGGCTGTGGCTGAGCGAGTGCACGCAGCCGAGGCCCTTCTGGAACGCCATCGCGCCCTGCATGGACGCACTCATCATGTTCAACCGCGCCTCGCGGTCCTGGCCGTTGCGGGTCGCGCGTTCGATGTGGGCCCAGCCGCGGGCGAGGCCATCGAGCGCAATGCCGTCCGCGGGCGGGTTGAACGGCGCGGCCATGAAGGTTTCCATGCAGTGCGCGATGGCGTCCATGCCGGTGGCGGCGGTGAGCAGCGGCGGCAGGCCGAGCGTCAGATCCGGGTCGCAGATGGCGGCCCTGGGCATCAGGTGCCAGGAGTGGAAGCCGAGCTTGCGGCCATCGTCCACGATCAGGATGGCGCCGCGGGCGACCTCGCTGCCGGTGCCCGCGGTGGTCGGCACGGCGATCAGCGGGGCGACGGCGGCGGTGATCTTCGCCGAGCCGCCCTCGATCGTCGCGTACGTGGTCAGCGGGCCGGGGTGGGTTGCGGCGATCGCCACGCCCTTGGCGAGGTCGATGCTGGAGCCGCCGCCCACCGCGACCAGCCCGTCGCAGCCCGCCCGCCGGTAGACCTCGACCGCGGCGCGCACGGCAGCCTCGGTCGGATTGGACGGGGTCTGGTCGAACACGGCCACGGGCAGGTCGCGCAGCGCATCGAGCGCCGGCTGCAGCACCCCCGCGGCGCGCACGCCGGCGTCAGTGACGACCAGCGGCCGGGTGATGCCGGTGCGGGCGCATTCGTCGGCGAGCAGGCGCACGGCACCGGGCTCGATCTGGATCTGGGTGAGGTAGAGGATGAGCGACATGCCCGCATCCTAGGCAGCCGCAGCGCCGGCCGCAGCACAGGATTACCCGAGCGCGCGTTCCAGCAGGTGCAGCGCCAGCCCGATCACGCCGCCCACCACCGTGCCGTTGAGCCGGATGAACTGCAGGTCGCGCCCGACGCCCAGCTCCAGCTCCTGTACCAGCACGGCGTCCGGCCAGTCGCGCACCGTGCGGGCGATGTGCTCGCCGGCGCCCTCGCGCAGCGCGGGCGCCAGGTGCTCGACCGCCGACTCCAGATGCTCCTGCAGCGCCGCGCGCAAGGCGCCGTCCGAGACCAGCGTCTCTCCCAGCCGTTGCGCCACCACGCCCATCTGCGTGCTCAGGCGCGAGCCGGGCGTGGAGAGATCGTCCATGAGCCAGCGGCGCAGTTCGTCCCACAGACCATGCACCTGCGCCTGCAGTTCGGGCGCGTGCAGCCAGCGGTTCTTGGCCTCGTTGATGCGGGCGGCGAAGTCGGGATCGGTGCGCAGCCGCTCGATCCACTCGGCGACCACCGCGTCGAAAGCCAGGCGGCGCGGGTGCTGCGGATCGTCATGCACCTCGCGCAACCAGCCTGCCAGCCCGCGCGCCGTGGCCGCTCCCAGCTTGAGTCCGAAGTCCTCCGGCTTGCCCATCATTGCCAGTCCGCGCAGCAGCATCGGGTACTCGCGCCCGGCGATCTCCAGCAGCATCGACGCCAGCGTGTGCTGCACCGGCTCGGTCTCGACGTGGTCGGCGGCCTCCTGCAGCGCCTGGCCGAACAGCGTCTGGTGGCGACCCTGCGCGGTCAGGGTCTCCAGCAGATCCCCGGCCGAGCGCGACAGGTCCAGCCCTTCGAGCCGGGCCGTCACGGCGCGCTGCATGGTTTCGCGCACACGGGCATCGTCCAGGCAGGCCACCACCTCGGACAGCACGCCCTGCAGGTGCCCGCCGAGGCGCTGGGCGTGGGCCGGCTGGCTCAGCCACGCGCCGAGGCGGTGGACCGGATCGAAGCTGCGCAGCCGCGCGATCAGCATCGGCGTGTCAAGGAAGCGGTCGCGGATGAAGCCGCCGAGCTGGTCGGCGAGCTGCGCCTTCTTGCGCGGCACGATGGCGGTGTGCGGAAACGGCAGCCCCAATGGGCGGCGGAACAGCGCGACGACGGCAAACCAGTCCGCCAGCGCGCCCACCAGCGCGGCACCCGCAAAGGCGGCGACCCAGTCCCAGGCGCCGACGCGGTGCTGCGTCAGGGCCACGGTCAGCAGCCCCGCACAGGCCAGCAGCAGGGCAAGGGCAATCATCTTCATCTGGCGCAGGCGGGCCGCGCGGTCAGCAGGCAGGGCATTCAGCATCGGTGCAAGGGGAACAGCAGTGGCAACCGCGCGATTGTGCGCGAAGGCATGGCGGCGTTGGCCATGTACGCATGGCGCACAGACTGCGATTCAATGGGCGCATATCGCACAGATGGATGCCCCACACCCATCCGCCACTACCCTTGATCCAGAGCAGATCCCATGACCCTACCGCCCGACCGCCCCACCCCCGCCATCGCTGACCGTGACCTGATCGGCAGCCTGGAAAAAGGCTTGCTCGTCATCGAGGCGTTCGACCAGGACCGCGCCCGGCTCACGATCAGCGAGGTCGCCGCACGCACCGGCCTGACGCGGGCGGCCGTGCGGCGCTGCCTGCTGACGCTGGTGCATCTGGGCTATGCGCGGCAGGACGAGCGGCATTTTTCGCTCAGCCCCAAGGTGATGCGGCTCGGCCAGTCCTACATGCACTCGGCGAAGCTGCCGCGGGCGATCCAGCCGCAACTGCAGCGGATCGCGATGGCGATGCAGGAGGCGAGTTCAGCGGGTGTGCTGGACGGGGACGACGTGATCGC
>JBEEMX010000173.1:0-6830 GCA_041192465.1 Pseudomonadota bacterium
GACCCCGCCTTCGCGCCCGGCACCGGCACGCCCGAGCCAGGTGGCCTGACCACGAACCAGGCGCTCACGCTGATCGAGGAGCTGGCCGGTGAACGCTGGGTCGGCATGGACTGCGTCGAAGTGGCGCCGCCGTATGACCATGCAGAACTGTCGAGCAATGTCGCCGCCAACCTGGTCTGGACCTACCTGTCCGGGCAGGTCGCACGCCGCGGAGCGCAACCCTGATGGACACTGCGCACGGAGCCTTGCTGCTGCTGGCCGCCTTCGCTGCGGGTGTGCTCAACGCCATTGCGGGCGGCGGCAGCTTCCTCACCTTCCCGGCGCTGGTCTTCACCGGCCTGCCGCCGACCATGGCGAACGCGACCAGCGCGGTGGCCGTCAGTCCCGGCTATCTAGGCAGCACGCTCGGGTTCCGGGCGGAGTTGTCCGCGCTGCCCCGCGAACGTCTGGTCCGCGAAGGTCTGATCTGCGCGGTCGGCGGTGTGGGCGGGGCCTTGCTGCTGCTGGTGACGCCGGCCAAGGTGTTCTCCGCGGCGGTGCCGTGGCTGCTGCTGTTCGCCACGGTGCTGTTTGCGCTCGGGCCACGGCTGGTGGCGGCACGGGCAGCGCGTGGCACCGGTGATGCGCATCCGACCGCACAGCCACTCGGCCTCTTCGCGGTGGCGGTCTATGGCGGCTACTTCAACGGCGGACTCGGCATCCTGTTGATGGCGCTCTACACGCTGACCGGCGAGCGCCACGTCCACACCGCCAACGCACTGAAGAACCTCAACTCGCTGGTGCTGTCGCTGCTGTCGGTGGCGGCGTTTGCCTGGGCGGGCATGATCGCGTGGCCGCAGGCGCTGGGGATGATGGTGGCGGCCACGCTTGGCGGCTTCGCGGGGGCGCGGTTGGCGCGGCGTCTGCCGGCGACGGCCGTGCGGACCGTGGTGGTCGTCACCGGGGTGGTGATGGCAGTGGCATTTTTCGCTCGCGGCTAGGCACGTCTGGCAGGAAGGCGGGATCGGTCAAGGTCTTCAGAAAGGCCACCAGCGCCGCCTTGTCCTCCCGCGACAAATTCAAGCCTTCTGGTGGATGCTTGGCCAGATTCGGATCCAGATTGGGGTGCCGCTCGACACCGTGGTCGTAGTGCTCGATCACCTCCTCCAGCGTCTTGAAGCGGCCGTCGTGCATGTACGGTGCAGTGACAGCCACGTTGCGCAGACTGGGGGTGCGGAACTTGCCGCGGTCGCTCGGTTGGCCAGTCACCTGCGCGCGCCCGGTGTCGGCGGCACGGCCGTCGGGCCGCAGGCGCAAACGCAAACCGTTGTGCATGAACTGCTGGTTCGTGAACAGCGCGCCGCCGTGGCAATGGAAGCAGTCCGCCCCACGCAAACCAAGCCGGGGATCGTGCTCGGTCAGGAAAAGATCGAAGCCACGCCGTTCCTGCGCGGTCAGAGACACGCCACCCTGCATCGCTCGGTCGAATTTCGACTCCTGTGACACCAGAGTGAGCAGGTACTGCTCCAGAGCCAACCCGATGCGATCGGCGGTGATCGGGCCTCCCAACGCACGCTGGAAGTGCGCAACGAGGTCGGTGTCCGTGGCAAGCGTGGCCACGGCGTGCGGCAGCGTGTGGGCCATTTCGGCTGGGTGCTCGATGGGCTCCAGGACCTGCCGGCGCAGCGTTGGTGTCCGCCCGTCCCAGAACAATGCAGGCACCCAGGCGAGGTTGAACAGCGGCATGGCGTTGCGGGTACCCAAGCGGCCACCCACCCCGACGCTCACCGCCTTGCCCGAATCGGCAAAGGCGCGGCCTGGATCATGGCAGGACGCGCAGCTCACCCGACCATCCTGCGACAGGCGCGGGTCGTGGAAGAGCCGCCGGCCCAGGGCCACACCTTCCACCGTGGGCAGGTTGTCCGCTGGCAGGGCCACCGATGGCATGTGCGTGGCCACCGTCCAGGCATGGGGTGTCGTCGCCGGCTTGGTGGTCTGCCCTGCCCGCACGCCCGGTACACCCGCAGACCCGGCAGCAGCCAGACCCGCAGACCGCGCCTGTGCCGTGAACGCACGCTGCAGCGCCTTCGTGAGCGCCGGTACCACGGGATCCCCTGGCCGGGAATGGGTGGCATCGCCGTCGCGGGCGATGTCCACCCCCGCCAGCAGCCGGGTGGCATCGAGCTGCAAGGCAAGCACCGTGTCCGACTGCACCCGCAACCGACCCGGCACCACCACGGTGACAAGGTTCGTGTCACCCGCCAAGTGGTACGAGTAGCCGCCCGTGCGACCTGCCTCGGCGTGGTCGTATTGCCAGTGGCCTTCGAGCGCCATGAAGATGTAGCCACCGGTCCAGCCCCAGTGCAAGCCGTTGACGACGGGATGGAGTGGGTGATCCGGGCCGAGCCGGCTCGGGTCGGCGTGGTTGGCACCGGGCTGCACGCCCACGGCAAACCGCACGGCCACATAGACACCCGGCGGCAGGGCCGGTGCGGGCTGGCGCCGCAGCGGCTGCTCGGCGCGGAAGAAGCCGTGCCAGTCGGCAGGGTCGGTCCAGGTGCCGTCCGGGCGCTGGAGACTGATGCGAGACAGCAACAGATCCAGCCGCGTCACGGCCAGCGCACGGCCACGCCGGTCGAAGAGCTGGCCTGAACGGTTCATCACCAGTGGTTTTCCGGTGGACATGACCCTCAGTTCAACCGCTGGCGTCACCGCCCAGGCGTCCTGCTGGAACACCAGCCCCCATGACCACACCCACAGCAACAGCCAGACCCATCGCACCGCACGCACCACCATTCGTTCCCCGCATTCGCCCCGATCGGTCGGAAATCCTGCAGCTCGCACGCAAGATTGAATCATTTGATTACAAAATTAATTAAGAGTAGCATTCTTAAACTATTGACAACACGGTGGGGCGCCATGAAATTTCCGATCATCTCTTGGGCTGCGGGCCTTCTGCTGGCCACTTGTGCTCTCCACACGGCAGCCCAGACCGCCACAGCACCCGAGGTGCTTAGCCAGGGCGTGACCGTCGGTCCGTTCAGTGGGGCCTACCAGTCGAAGCGTTACTACGCCCTCTCGGTGCCCGCCGGTGCCACGGCAGCGACCTTCACGATCACTGGAACGTCGGGTGATGCGGACCTTTACGTCAAGCGGGGCGCGGTACCCACCAGCAGTGCCTGGGACTACCGGCCCTACCTGGCCAGCTCGAACGAATCGGTGTCGGTGACCAATCCGGCTGCGGACACCTGGTACGTGATGGTGCAGAGCTACACTGCCTACAGCGGCGTCAACCTCACCGCGACCTACACGGGCAGCTCCGTTGGCACGGCCCCCGTGGCCGCCCGCCCGGTGTTCAGCCCGGCACCGGGCAGCTACTCTGGCCAGACCAGCGTGAGCCTGTCCTCGACGACGCCGGGCGCCGTGGTGCGCTACACCCTCAACGGCACGGCCCCCACCACCGGCTCGGAGGTGTACACCGCCCCGATCCTGGTCACGGCCACCACGCAGATCTACAGCGCAACCTTCGCCACGGGGTACGGCACCAGCCCAGTGACCTCGGGCACCTACACGATCAACAACCCGCTGCAGCCGCTGGTCAACAACACCCCGGTGAGCAACTTGGCGGGTGCGCAGAGCAGCTTGGCCAATTTCCGGTTCGCTGTCCCCAGTGGAGTCAGCAGCGTCACCATCGCCCTGTCGGGTGGATCGGGTGACGCCGATCTGTACGTCAAATACGGCCAACTCGCCACCACCAGCGTCTACGACCAGCGTCCCTACCTGGGCGGAAACAATGAAACCGTCACCATCGCCACACCGCGCGCCGGGGACTACTTCGTGCTGCTCCACGGCTACGCCGCCTATGCTGGCACGACGCTCAAGGCCAGCTATTCCGGCACCGCCACGGTCGGCAAACCGGACATCGTCGTCTCGATCGATGCCGCCAACCCGCGCATCACGACGGAGACCTTTGCCGCCAACGCCTGCGAGATCGAGGAAGGCACCATCACCGCCGGCACGCACAAACTCCTGCGCTTCAACACCCAGACCCGCAACATCGGCGCCGTCGATCTGGTGCTCGGCAACCCAGCCACCAGCAGCATGTTCGAATGGGGTAGCTGCCACGGTCACTACCATTTCCGCAGCTTCGCCCAGTACCGGCTGCTCGACAGCACAGGTGCGGTCGTGCGCAATGGCAAGAAGGTGGGTTTCTGCCTGATGGACATCACCCGGGTCAACACATCGGCCAACCCGTCAGCCCGCTACACCTGCAGCAACCAGGGCATCCAGGCCGGTTGGGCCGATGTGTACAGTTCCAACCTGTCCGGCCAGTGGATCGACATCACCGGTGTGCCAGCAGGCGCCTATGTCCTCGAAATCACCATGGACCCCATGAACTTGATCGACGAATCCGATGAAACCAACAACACTGGTCGCATCAATGTCACCATCCCGTGAACGACACGCCCCCCTTGGGCAACATGCACGTCCCCGGTGGCTCCTGCTGCCGGTGGCGGTGGCCGCTGCGGTCAGTGTCTGGCTTTGGCAGCGCCCGGGCACCGAAGCGGAGCAGATCCCGCGCGCTGACAGCACGGCACAGCCGTCCCGTGCCATGCCCTCCATGCCAGTCAGCGTCGGGGCAACGGTGTCCAGCCCGGCTGGAGAGCGCCAGACTGCCCCGGCACGCCCGGCCGCAGCGGCGCCTGCGCTGTCGGCTGCCGCGCAGCGTGTCGTGCAGCAAATTGACCAGCTCACGGCCATGCCCCCCGGTGAGGACGCCATCGCCCTGGGTCGCCAATTGTCCGCATCGGCCACACCCGAGACCGCGCCCGCCTTCCGTGAAGCGTTGCTCCGGACCACCCATCCAGCGGTAGAGCGCATGGCCATCGCTGCGCTGGCGCGCACTGCAGACAGCGCGGTCATGCAGGCACTCGCCCAGGACTATGGGGCTCTGCCGGCAGAGCAGCGGGGCCGCGTGCTGCAGGTACTGGAAGGCGCAGCCAATCCAACGGCACTGGCGGGTCTGACCCGCATCGTGGACACCGACACCAGCGAGAAACGCTCTCCTCTGACGATGTCGGCGCTCTACGGCATCGCCAGCCTGGGGACGATGGACAGCATCGACTACCTGCTGGGGCAGACGGCCACCGATAACATCGACCACGCACTGATGGCCATGGAGCGTGTGCGTACCCGGCAGGGTGTGGAGTTGATCCGGGCCGCCGCTGCTGGCAGCAAGGGGCATGAACAACTCAGCCCGAGCATGCGCAGCAACTTGCGCCGCATCGCCAGCGTGGCCGAGGCCAACATCGCACCCTAGTCAGTGGTCGTTAGAATTTTCGGCATGCACTTCTCCGACACACTCAAGACCCTGCCCGGCATCCAGCATCTGGCCGGCCTGCAACTGCTCGACCAGGACGGCGCCGTCGTGGCCACGCTCGACAACCGCCCTGGCCAGGCTGGTTCGGTCGCCGTCTACCACGCCCTCGCCGAACGCCACGGCGCCATCAACACCGGTGCCGCGCTCGATGGTCTGGCCCTCTACGCCGAGCACACCACCGACGCCCACGCTTTCCCCGGCAAGCACCCGAACATCGACCGGCTGGTGGCCATCGCCGCCGGCGTGCTCGGGCCGCTGCAGGTTCGTCTCCTCCCCACGGAAAGCCCATGCCCATGAAAACCATCGCCCTCGTCCTGCTCGGTCTGGTCGCGGCCCTGCTGACCGGCGCCCGCTTCGGGCTGCTGAACGGCCAGCGACCAGGGGATCTGGGTGTCACGAACGGTCGGCTCAAGCCACCATCGCTGACCCGCAACAGCGTCAGCAGCCAGGCGCGCCTTCATCCGGCACACCCGCAACTCACCTATGCCTCGGTCGAACCGCTGCCGCTGCGGGATGGCAGCGCCGCTGTGTCCCTGCAGACACTGGTGGCGGTGTTGCAGGCCATGCCGGGCATCACGGTCGTCGAGCAGCGCCCGGATTACCTCTATGTCCAGGCGCAGACGCGCTGGCTGCGTTTCGTGGACGACGTGGAGTTCTGGGTCGATCCGGCCGCCAGTGTCATCGAGGTGCGCAGCGCCAGCCGGCTCGGGCGGGAAGACTTCGGGGTGAACCGACAGCGGATCGACACCGTGCGCGCCACCTATCTGGCCGCCCCCGCCAGCCTCACTCGCTGAACGGGATTCAGTGTTCAGATGACAAAGGGACTGGGGACCGCCTCGCCGACGCGGCTGGAGGTCATGCCACCCGTGCGCTGGCTTTCAAAATACGCCGACGTAGCGCGGTCCTGAAACAGCAGGCGACCCTGGCTGTCGTGCCAGGTCAGGACCAACGGGTTTTCATCAACCGTGACCGACAAGGCCGTGGTCGTGAGTTGTGCTCTTCCGACCGCTTGCGTGATCTGCGCTGCTGGCTGGCTGAATGACAGGCGTATTCAGCCTCGAAGCCCGCGCTGCGGCCGGCCAGCACCTCGCGCAGGCGGGGCAGAAAATCAAGCGGCTCCAGGCCCTGCGCCGCACCCGCCTCGGCGGCGCGCAGGTACGAGGTACCGACCCCGGTGGTGGCGACCTCGCCCCCATGGGCCGCAGCAAAGGCGGTCCAGGCCCGGTTCACCGCGATCAGCAGACCGGACTCGTCCAGCACGCAGACATGGGCCGCCAGACCGTCGATCACCGACTGCAGGAAGTGGTGGGCCTCCTGCAGCACCATCTCCAGACGCTTGCGCTCGGAGATGTCGACCACGTACACCAGCCGGTGGGTGCGGCCATCGGCCCCGGGCACCCGCACCGATTCGGCCATCACGTTGGCGGTCTGGCCATCGCCTCGCAGCACCTCCCATTCGCCCTTGAATTCG
>JBEEMX010000174.1:0-6828 GCA_041192465.1 Pseudomonadota bacterium
CGCTGATCGGCAACTGGCAGGCGGAGGCGCGGCGGTTCGCGCCGTCACTGCGGCTGCTGCCGTATGCGGAAGGCGATGCGCAGGGCGACCGCGACGCGCTGCTGGCCGAACTGGGGGCGGGCGACGTGGTGCTCGTGTCCTACCAGTTGCAGCAGCTCAACGGGGCGGCGTTTGCGGCGCGGCAGTGGCACACGCTGGTGCTGGACGAGGCGCAGGCGATCAAGAACGCCACCGCCAAGCGCAGCCAGGCGGTGCATGAGCTGGGGGCGGATTTCCGCCTGGCGCTGTCGGGCACGCCGATCGAGAACCGGCTGTCGGAGCTGTGGTCGATCATGCGGGTGTGCAATCCGGGGCTGCTCGGGACGGCGAGCACGTTCAACCTGCGCTTTGCCGTGCCGATCGAGCGCGACCGGCATCGGGGGGCACAGCGCACGCTGAGGAAGCTGATCGCGCCGTTCATCCTGCGCCGCACCAAGGCGCAGGTGCTCGACGACCTGCCGCCGCGCACGGAGCTGACGATGCTGGTGGACGCCGACGCGACCGAGCACGCGCATTACGAAGCGTTGCGGCGGCAGGCGTTGCGCGACGCGGAGAAGGCGATGGAAGGCGACAAGCCGGGGCAGTCGCACCTGAACATCCTCGCGCAGCTCACGAAGCTGCGGCGGGCGGCGTGTGATCCGCGGCTGGTGACGCCGGAGATCAAGTTGGTGGGCGCCAAGGTGAAGGCGTTCGGGGAACTGGCGGCCGAACTCGCCGCCAACGGGCACAAGGCGCTGGTGTTCAGCCAGTTCGTCGATTTCCTGGCGCTGCTGAAGGAGCCGCTGGACGCCGCCGGGCTGCGCTACCAGTACCTCGACGGGTCCACGCCGGCGCTGGAGCGGACGAAGCGGGTGGCGGCGTTCCAGGGCGGAGATGGGGACTTCTTCCTGATCAGCCTGAAGGCGGGCGGGTTCGGGCTGAACCTGACGGTGGCGGATTACGTGGTGATCGCCGATCCGTGGTGGAACCCGGCCGCCGAGGACCAGGCCAGCGGACGCGCCCACCGCATCGGGCAGCAGCGGCCGGTGACGGTCTACCGGCTGGTGCGGGCGGGGACGCTGGAGGAGAAGATCGTGGCGTTGCACCAGGACAAGCGCGAACTCGCCGACAGTGTGCTCGAAGGCAGTGAAGTCGCGGGCGTGTTGCGGGCGGAGGAGTTGATGGCGTTGATGCAGGACGGCAGGTAACGCGGGAGGCGGTCGATCTGTTTGCGAAGCTGCTTGAAAATCGCATCATGCAGGCATCGCCATCAATCCCAGGAGCTGCAAGATGACTTCCGTGACCATCCGGAATGTGCCCGACGAGGGGCATCGCGCCATCCGCGTGCGGGCCGCGCAGCACGGCCGCAGCATCGAGGCCGAGATGCGCGACATCCTGGAAGCCGCCGTGAAACCGCAGGGCCGGGTCAAGCTGGGTTCGCTGCTGGCTGAGATCGGCGTGGCGCTGATGCCGGCGGGCAAGTGCCGCACTCAACTGCATGAGCATCTGGAGAAGCAGGTGCTGCCGCTGTGTGCCGGGCGCAGCATCGCAACCGCGGACGCCTGCATTGCCGCGGTCGCCATGGTCAATGGGTTGGTGGTGGCCGGCGGCGGGGCTGACCGTCATCAATCCTTGGGACGATCGGTGACTGTGGTGATCACCGATCCGAGGTGAAACCCTGGCGGCCGTGTTCGCCCGCGCAGGGTCACGGGCTCACGCCAGATCGAAGCGGTCCAGGTTCATCACCTTGTCCCAGGCCGCCACGAAGTCGCGCACGAACACCGCTTGCGCGTCACGGCTGGCATAGACCTCCGCGACCGCCCGGAGCTGGGCGTTCGAGCCAAAGACCAGGTCCACCACAGTACCGGTCCACTTCAACGCCCCCGTGGCCCGGTCGCGCCCTTCCAGCACGCCGCAGGTCGTGGCCGACGGCTGCCACACCGTGCCCATGTCGAGCAGGTGGACAAAGAAGTCGTTGGTCAGCGTCCCGGGGCGCTGGGTGAACACGCCGTGCGGGGTGTGGCCGGCGTTGGCCTCCAGTACACGCAGACCGCCGATCAGCACCGCCATCTCGGGCACCGTCAAGGTCAGCAACTGGGCCTTGTCCACCAGCCGCTCGGCCACCGAGCCTTCCAGCCCCGGTTGCGCGTGGTTGCGGAACCCGTCGGCCACCGGCTCCAGCACGGCGAACGCGGCCACGTCGGTCTGCGCCTGCGTGGCGTCGGTGCGGCCCGGCACGAAGGGCACGGTCACGTCGTGGCCCGCCTGCTTCGCCGCCGCCTCGACCGCCGCACAGCCGCCCAGCACGATCAGGTCGGCCAGCGAAACCTGCTTGCCGCCGGTCTGCTCGCCATTGAAGGCCCCCTGGACAGACGCCAGTACTTGCAGAACCTGCGCCAGCTCAGCCGGTTGGTTGACCGCCCAGTCCTTCTGTGGCGCCAGGCGGATGCGTGCCCCGTTGGCACCACCACGCTTGTCGCTGCCACGGAAGGTGGCCGCCGAGGCCCAGGCCGTCGTGACGAGTTGCGCGGTGGACAGCCCGCTGGCCAGCACCTGCGCCTTCAGGTGGGCAATGTCCTGCGCATCGATCAGCGCGTGGTCCACGGTGGGCACCGGGTCTTGCCACAGCAGCGCTTCCTTCGGCACCAGCGGGCCGAGGTAGCGTGACACCGGCCCCATGTCGCGGTGCGTCAGCTTGAACCACGCACGGGCAAAGGCGTCCGCGAACTGCTCCGGATGCGCCAGAAAGCGCCGCGAGATGGCCGCATAGGCCGGATCGACGCGCAGCGACAGGTCCGTGGTCAGCATGGCCGGGGCGTGGCGCTTGGCAGGGTCGTGCGCGTCCGGCACGGTGCCGGCGCCCGCGCCCTGCTGCGGCGTCCACTGGTGTGCGCCAGCGGGACTCTTCGTCAGCGCCCACTCGAAGCCGAACAGGTTCTCGAAGAAGTTGTTGCTCCAGCGGGTGGGCGTCGTGGTCCAGGTGACTTCGAGGCCACTGCTGACCGTGTCGCCCCCCTTGCCGCTGCCGAAGGTGCTGGCCCAGCCGAAGCCCTGCGCCTCGATGCCGGCGGCTTCCGGCTCGGGGCCGACGTGTTGCGTGTCGCCTGCGCCGTGGGTCTTGCCGAAAGTGTGACCGCCAGCGATGAGCGCCACCGTTTCCTCGTCGTCCATCGCCATGCGGGCGAAGGTCTCGCGGATGTCGCGGGCGGCGGCCAGCGGATCAGGGTTCCCGTTCGGGCCTTCCGGGTTCACGTAGATCAGGCCCATCTGCACGGCGGCGAGCGGGTTCTCCAGGTCACGGTCGCCGGTGTGGCGCTGGTCGGCTAGCCACGTTTTCTCGGCGCCCCAGTAGATGTCCTCTTCCGGTTCCCAGATGTCCTCGCGCCCGCCGGCAAAACCGAAGGTCTTGAAGCCCATCGACTCCAGCGCCACGTTGCCAGCCAGGATCATCAGGTCGGCCCACGAGAGTTGGCGGCCGTACTTCTGCTTGATCGGCCAGAGCAGCCGGCGTGCCTTGTCGAGGTTGACGTTGTCCGGCCAACTGTTCAGCGGTGCAAAACGCTGGTTGCCCGTGCCAGCGCCGCCCCGGCCATCCTGCGTGCGGTAGGTGCCGGCGCTGTGCCAGGCCATGCGGACGAACAGCGGGCCGTAGTGGCCGAAGTCGGCAGGACACCACGCCTGCGAGTCGGTCATCAGGGCATGGAGATCCTGGACGACAGCGTCCAGATCCAGTCGCTTGAACCCCGCGGCGTAGTTGAAGGCAGCGCCCATCGGATCAGATTTCCGGGAATGCTGGTGCAGCAGGTTGAGCTTGAGCTGGTGGGGCCACCAGTTGGTGTTGGTGTTCGACGGAGTGGACGCAGTCGCGGGCTTTTGGACATGGAACGGGCACTGGGAGTCAGTGGTCATGCATCTCTCCTTCGAGGGTGGTGGGTGACAAATGACGGGTGAGGTCGCTGCAGGCCACTGTAGGTTTCAAGCCGTTCTCTATCCATTTGGCTTTTGCAATTCCCTTGATAGCGGTTTCGGTTGGCGCGTGGCTCAGGCCAGCGACATCGCCCGCGCCGCATGCGCCAGCTCATCGCGGAACGCCGGATGCGCCACCGCGATCAACGCCCGCGCCCGCTCCCGCAGACTCTTCCCCCGCAACTGCGCCACCCCGTACTCCGTGACCACGTAGTTCACGTCGTTCTTGCTGGTCGAGACAAGCGTCCCCGGCGTCAGCGTCGGTGCGATGCGCGAGATGGTGTCGCCCTTGGCGGTGGACGGCAGCACGATGATCCCGCGCCCGCCGTTCGAGCGGTTCGCCGCGCGGATGAAATCGGTCTGTCCGCCGGTGCCCGAATACGGAGTCGGCCCCAGGCTCTCCGAGCCGCACTGGCCGAACAGGTCCACCTGCAGCGTCGCGTTGATCGCCACGAGGTTGTCGTTCTGCCCCGCGATCGCCGGGTCGTTGGTGAAATCGACCGGGTGCATCTCCAGCATCGGGTTGCGGTGCATCGCGTCGTAGAGCCGGCGCGTGCCCATGCCGAAGGTGGCGACGATCTTGCCCGGCAGGAAGTTCTTGCGCCTACAGGTCACCGCCCCCGACGCCAGCAGCGAGATCAGCCCATCGCCGATCATTTCGGTGTGGATGCCCAGATCCTTCTTGCCGCCAAGCTGCATCACCACCGCATCCGGAATGCTGCCGTAGCCGAGCTGCAGCGTGTCGCCGTCCTTCACCAGCTCCGCGACGTGCAGGCCGATCGTGCGCTGGATGTCGTTCACCTGCGGCAGGCCGACCTCGCGCAGCGGCGCCTCCGACTCGATCAGCGCGCTGACCTGCGAGACGTGGACGTGGCAGTTCCCGAAGGCGAAGGGCACGTTCGGATTGACCTCCAGCACCACGTCGCGGGCGCGCTCGATCGCCGCCATCGTGAAATCGGGGCTGAGGCTGATGGAGAAATAGCCGTGCGCGTCCATCGGCGAGGCCATCGTCATCACCACCTCGCACCGCTGCTCCCCCCGCCGCACCAGCCGCGGAATCTCCGAGAAGTGGCACGGCACCAGATCCGCCCAGCCCGCCTTGAAACCCGCCCGGACAGCGGCGCTCAGGAACAGCGAGCGGTGGCGGATGTGCGGCGCGCTGTCGGCGGCCATGTAACCCTGGGGGGACAGCGGCAGCAACTGGCTCAGCGTCACGCCGTTCAGCTCGCCGCGCCGGCTGGCAAGCGCCTGCAGCAGCGTCGGCGGCTCGCCCACCGCGGAGGCCACGAGCACCGTGTCGCCATCGCGCACGCGGGTTGCGGCCTCGGCAGCGCTGACGAGTTTCTGGCGGTAGAGGGACTGGGCAGCGGACATGCGGACTCCGGGAGGATGGATGGGCAGTGACAGGAATCACGCATTCTAGGAAGCACAGCCCGCCAGCGGCGACAATCCCCACCATGCTCGCCTACCGACACGCCTTCCATGCCGGCAACCATGCCGATGTCCTCAAGCACCTCGTCTTCACGCAGGTGTTGCGCTACATGGCGGAAAAGGACAAACCTTACACCTTGGTCGATACGCACGCCGGCGCCGGCGGCTACGGACTCGACAGCAACCACGCCCGCAAGCACGCCGAGTACGACGACGGCGTGGGCCGCCTGTTCGGCCAGAAGAACCTGCCCGCCGCGCTGAACGACTACCTCGCGCTGGTGCGCCGCTTCAACCCGCAGCCCGACCGCCTGACGCGCTACCCCGGCTCACCGGCGCTGGCACAGATGCTGCTGCGTGCCGACGACCGGATGCGGCTGTACGAATTGCACTCGACCGACTTCCCGCTGCTGCAGACCGCGCTGGAAGGCCGGCGCGAGACCGCCGTGATGAACTCGGACGGCTTCGCGGGCCTGAAGGCGGAACTGCCGCCGCCGTCGCGCCGCGGCGTGGTGCTGATCGACCCGAGCTACGAGATCAAGACCGACTACGCCAAGGTGGTCGGTGCCGTGCGGGACGGGCTGGAGCGTTTCGCCGACGCGGTGATCCTGGTGTGGTATCCGCAACTGCAGCGGCTCGAACCCAAGGAGATGACCGACCGCCTCAAGGCCGCCGCCGACGCGCAGGCCAAGCGCGGCTGGGTCCATGTCCGCCTGTCGGTGGCAGAGCCGGACCAGAGCGGCTTCGGCATGCTCGGCAGCGGGATGCTGGTGATCAACCCGCCGTTCGTGCTGCACACGATGCTGCAGGAGGTGATGCCGCTGCTCACCGAAACCCTGGGGCAGTACGCCGGGGCCAATTTCATTCTTGAAAAACGTTCGAAATAGTTACTTCTGAACCGTAAATTAAAGCCATGTCGCATCCATAGCTACATAAAATTTCACGAATTGACCCAATAGTTCACAAAAATAACACTGGTTCCGCGGATTACCGAGGACCAGCATGATCAATCGACGCACCGTATTGGCACAGGGGGCATGGGCCAGTCTCAGCGGAATGGGGGGCCTGTACGCCGGTAACACCGAAGCGGCCACCCAGCGCCTGCAAGGCAGCACGCACCCCAAGTTTGTCCACCCGCTGCCCAACCCGAACGCTCCGCTCAACGCCTTCGAGCCGACCACCCCCGGTGGTGACACCTATGTGCTGCGGCTGCGCGAGTTCGTCAGCCAGATCGGGCTGGTGTCACCCACCGGGACCAATTGTTGTCGCGAAGCGGCGACTGTTTGAACGACTAACCTCCCTGAATCTTGGGGAGATGGAGCTGTTTCGCGGGTTATCGGAACAGGTGGCTCACACGGTCGTGACGATGCTCCGTGAAAAAGCCAAGTTTTATCAAGCGGCCGAAGTCCAACGGGC
>JBEEMX010000175.1:0-6787 GCA_041192465.1 Pseudomonadota bacterium
GTTGCGTCTCCGAAAGTGGCAAATCATAGCCGCGCGCCCGATCGCCGGTCTACTGCCGGCATCCCCATTTTTTGACATCCCCACTCACCATCAGGCGCCGACGATCCCCACCCCCGAACTCTCCCGCACCATCAACTCCACCCCCATCACCATCTCCTGCGGCATCGCCCCACCCCCCACGAGCATCTCCACCCCCGTGCGCCCCAGCTCCTGCTTGTCCACGCGCAGCGTGGTGAGCGGGATGGCGCCGTAGCGGGCGGCCGGGATGTCGTCGAAGCCGACAAAAGCGATGTCTTCCGGGATGCGCAGCCCGGCGTCCAGGCACACCCGCATCGCCGCCAGCGCCGCGCTGTCGTTGTAGGCGAACACGGCGTCCGGCCGCACCCGCCGGCGCAGCAGCGTGCGCATGGCCGCCGCCGCCCCTTCCGCGTCATCCAGTCCGGGCGGCGCAAGCGCTTCCAGATCAGGATCGGCCAGCACCCCCGCCTCGAACAAGGCGCGCCGGTAGCCCCGGCTGCGCTCGCGGATGCTGAAGTGCGCCAGCGAGCCGGCGATGTAGGCGATGCGCTGTCGGCCGAGGTCGAGCAAATGGCGCGTGGCCTGGTAGCCGCCGCCGGTGTTGTCCGGGTTGACGGCGGCGCAGCCGGGAATCCAGCCATCGACCAGCACCAGCGGCAGCCCCAGGTCGGTCAGTTGCGCCAGCACCTCGTCCTCGAAGTAGCCCGCCACCAGCAGCGCATCCGGCTCGTGCAGCTTGAGCAGCTTGCCCACCGCGTCGCCCTGCCGCGCGCTCAGCAGCGTGGGCGCCACGCCGAACTGGCGGCAGCCCTCCTCGACGCCGTGCATCACCTCGGCGAAGAAGGGGTTCACGGCGAAGTTGCTGTGGTGCCGGTGGATCAGGAACACCAGCCGCGGCGCCTTGCCCGAGCGCAGTCGCGAGAGGTCGTAGCCGAGGTCCGCGGCCACCTGGCGGACATGGCGGCGCGTCTCGTCGGACAGGCCGCGCTGGTTCTTCAGCGCACGCGAGACGGTGCCGACCGACACGCCCGCCGCATCGGCGATGTCGCGGACGGTGACGTCGCGGTTCATGCCAAGCACTCCGCGGCGGACAGCGGGCGGGCGCTGAACCGGCTGTGCATGACCAGCGGCGTGCCGGGGGTGAGCGTCAACCCAGTGCGCGGAACCAGCGGGTGATCGGATGGTGGCGCGGCGACGCGGCCCAGGTCGAACACGCCACACACCGGCTCGACGCCCAGCGCCATGTGCCGGCCATTCCACGGTGGATAGAGGCGACCCCGGTGACTGACCCAGAGCATCAGGTCGGGCAGCAGGGTGCGGTCCCAGTCGAGGTCGAGCGCCCAGCCGCAGTCGAGATAGCGGGCGGTGACGGGGCCACCGAGCGCCATCACCTGCAGCAAGTCCTCGCTGTCGCGGGGCTGCGGGAAGCAGGTGAGGTCGGCGGGCGGGCCGTCGGTGGTGGGGACGCGGTCCAGCCGGTCGAACCGCTGATTCGGGGCCAGCCGCGAGCGGCCGGGTTCGGCGGGGACGGGGTAGGTCAGGCCGAGGCCGTGGGGCGGCAGGTCCAGCGCGACGCGGCCGGCGTCCAGCCGCAGCGTGGGGTGCAGGGCGACGGGCAGCGTGCAGGCGGTGCGCGCTTCGATGCACAGCGTGAGGTCCACCGCGGCGGCGTCGGGCTGCGCGCGCACGGTGCGGGTCAGGCGCGCGATCGGGTCGGCGTCGGGCAGGGCTATCGTCAGGGCGAGGGTGTGCGGGTCGCCGCCGGGGAGCCAGTCCCAGTCGTGGTGGGCGCTGTGGCCGTGGTCCCAGGCGTCGTGGGGCATGCGGGTGGTCCAGCCGGGGGGCAGGCCGTCGGGGCGGTCGGTGCGGCCGAAGGGGACACATGACCAGTCGCCGCGCAGGCCGTGCATCAAGCCAGTCTGTGCTGCACCGATCGGCTCATCGTGCCAGGGCGCGATCTGCATTGGCGAAAAATCCGGATGCCCGGGTGCCGTGAACACCACCGGCGCCAGCATCGCCCCCAGTCGGTTCAGGGTCATGCAGCCGTGGGCCCAGGCGAGCGAACGGGCCTCGGGCGTGGTCCCGGAGGGGTTTGGCATGGTACGGACTCTGGTTTTTCCGGAAGCCCAAGTGTAAGAAATTCGTCTCGTTTAGTAAACGAACGCATCTTCATTATTGTTTCTTCAGTATCGCTGAAGCACTGTCATCCGCAGGATTAACTCATGCGTTGTCAGCGGTATCAATAAGTTCACCTTCAAGCGACGCTTGGTGTGTCACCGGAAGATGTGAAAAAACCCGATGGGCCACCCCGCCATGAAGCACCTTCTCCGCACCGATCATCCCGCCCCCCGCCGTCTGCCCATGCAGGATCGGCAGACCGAAAAAGGCCGCAAGCAGGAAACCTTCGACTACGGCCGCATCGGCTGTGACCAGCGCAGCATGGCCTTCGCCTTGCGCATGGACCGCAAACGCTGATCTCCGGCACCGGCTGGGCGCGGCCAGTATCGCGCCTGCCTGCCTCGGGAAAATTGCAGTGCGGTAAAAACACGCAAAAATGCCCCTGATGGCGAAAAACCCCCCGAATCAAGGTATTCTCATGTGACCAATGTTACGACATGGATCTATTGTGGATCTGCCGTGACAAGTGTTCAGGAGAAGCCCGCCATGAAGTACCACAGGCGCATTCGCTGGTCGGATTTGTTCACCACCTCCTCCGGGTTGGCCCGGCTGTTTCTGGTGGTGCTGGTGTGTCCCGCGCTCATGCTGGCCGCTGCGCTGGCGTCGATCGTGATGACGCTGGTCGGCTCGCTGTCCATGCTTGGACTCACGGCGCGGCAACCCCGCGCACCCTGGCGGGTGGCGGGGGAAATGGTCGGCGCGGTGCTCGCCCGCGCCATTGGGCGTCAAGGCTTCACAGCCTGAACACTGCCAAGACCACCTGATTACATCTTGACGGCTTCAACCTGGACCACCAGGCGCATGTCGTCCGAGAAGCCGTAGTTGAGGCCATAGCTGGCGCCCCACAGGCTGCGCTTGATGGTGGCTTCGAAGTCACCGCCGCAGACCTCGCGCTTGACCATCGGGTTCATGTAGCAGTTGAACTTGTTCGCCTTCAGCGTGACCGGGTGCGTCTTGCCCAGCAGCGTGAACTGACCGGTCACCTCGGTCACCTTGTCGCCGTTGAACACGATCTTGTCGCTGACGAAGCGCGCGGTCGGGTAGGCCGCTGCGTTCAGGATCTCCGGGCTCTTCAGGTGACCGTCGAACGGGGCAGTGCCGGTGCTGATCGAGGTCACGTCGAGCGTGATGTCCACCTTGCCGGTCTTGCCGGCGCGGTCGAACTGGACCGTGCCTTCCTTCTTGTCGAAGCGGCCACGGTTGGTCGAGGTGCCGAAGTGGTCGATCTCGAACATCACGAAAGTGTGGGTCGGGTCGATTGCGTAGGTGGCGATCTCGGCGCGGGCGGCCGAGGCGAACAGCGCGGGCACCAGGGCCAGGGCGAGCAGGGTCTTCTTCATGGGAGGGTTTCCTTCAGGGTTGGAGAGGGAGTTGCAGAGAATTCAGAGGCAGCGTCAGAGCCCAGGCACGCCGTTCAGCAGCAGCCTGAACTTGACCTGCACGTCGTTGGCGACCATCGAGGTGTCGGCCCATTCGCCTTCGCCGATCTTGTATTCGAGGCGCTTGATGGCAAACGCACCGGCGGCGGTGGTCGTGCCACCGGCCTGGGTCAGCGTGACCGGCACCACCACGTCGTGCGTGCTGCCCTTGATGGCGAGCTTGCCGGTGACCTCGAACTTGCCGGGACCGACCGCCTTGATCGCGCTGGACTGGAACGTGGCCTGTGGGAACTTGGGCACGTTGAACCAGACAGGCTTGACCACCTCGGCGTCCGTCTCCGGCGCGCCGAAGGTGGCGCTGCCGGTGTCGATGGTGAAGCTGACCTTGCCGGTCTCGGGCTTCTTCGGATCGAAGGCGATCTGCGCATCGAACTTGCGGAACTTGCCTTCGACGGGCACGCCCATCTGCTTGCTGACGAAGGCCATCTCGCTCTTGGCGGCGTCGAGTTTTTGCTGGGCGAGGGCGGGCGGGCTGGCCAGCACGAGGAAAGCGGCGGCGGCCAGTGCGGCCGTGCTGAACGTGTTCATGGGGAGACTCCGGAAAAAGAAGATCGGGATGATCAGACCGGGCCGATGCCCATGCGGCCGAGCAGGCGGTCGCGGTCGATGAACTGGTGCTTCAACGCGGCGCCGACGTGGGCGACGACCAGCGCGGCCAGCGAGAATGCCGACAGCGCGTGCAGCGGCTTGATCACCTCGGCCAGTGCCTTGTCCACCGGCACGAAGTCCGGCAGCGGCAGCACGCCGAACCACACGATCGGGAACCCGGCGGCCGAGCTGTAGGCCCAGCCCGTCAGCGGCACGGCGAAGAACAGCAGGTACATCAGGTGGTGCGTGGCGTGGAAGGCGGTGGTCTGCCAGCCGGGCATGGCGTTCTGGATGCGCTTGGGCAGGGCAGGCGGGCGCTGGACGAGGCGCCACGCCAGCCGCAGCGCCGACAGCGAAAGGATCGTCACGCCGGCCCACTTGTGCCAGTTGTAGAGCTTCAGCCGCGTCGGCGAGAAGGGCAGATCCGCCATGTAGAGGCCGACACCGAACGCGCCGACGATGCCGAGGGCGAGCAGCCAATGCAGGGCGATCGACAGCGGGTGGTAGCGCCGCGGGGGCAGGGCGGTGACGGTGGCAGTGGGGTGCGACATGACCGCCAGCTTAGTCGGGCGGCCGTTCAGGCGGGTTCACCGGGCTTGATGCGAGCGTAGCAATCGGCTGAATGACGGATGGGGTGCGGCGCGGGCCGTTGCGAGAAACACCCTCAAGCCAGGCGCTCCCTCAAAGCCCGAGCCGCCGCGCCAGCTCCAGCACCGTGGCGCTGGTGTTCATCGTGTAGAAGTGCAGCGACGGCACCCCCTGCGCCCGCAGCCGCTCGCACAGGTCGGTGACGACATCCAGCCCGAACGCCTTGATGCTGGCCGTGTCATCCCCGTAGCCCTGCAGCCGCAGCCGCACCCAGCGCGGGATCTCGGCACCGCAGCCGTCGGCGAAGCGCAGGATGCCGCTCGAATTGGTGATTGGCATGATCCCCGGCACCACCGGGATGTCCAGCCCGAGCGCCCGCACGTCGTCCACGAAGCGCCAGTAGGCGTCGGCGTTGTAGAAGAACTGCGTGATCGCCGAGCTAGCCCCCGCCTTCGCCTTGGCTTCGAAGGCGTGCAGGTCGGCCTGGGGCGAGCGGGCCTGCGGATGCACCTCGGGATAGGCGGCCACCTCGATGTGGAAATGGTCGCCCGTCTCGGCACGGATGAAGGCCACGAGGTCGCTGGCGTGGCGGATCTCGCCCATCGGACCGAAGCCGCTGGGCAGATCGCCGCGCAGCGCGACGATGCGGCGCATCCCCATCGCCCGGAACTGCGCCAGCCGTTCGCGCACCGAGTCGCGGGTCGCGCCGATGCAGGTGAAGTGCGAGGCACCGTCCTGCCCTTCGTCGAGGATGGATTGGACGGTCTGCAGCGTGCCGTCCTGGGTCGATCCACCGGCGCCGTAGGTGACGGAGCAGAACTGCGGCTTCAGCGCATACAGCGCCTGGCGCACGGCGGCCAGCTTGGTCACGCCCTCGGGCGTCTTGGGCGGGAAGAACTCCAGGCTCAGCGGAAGGGAGGCGGTTTGCGTCATGGCAGGTTCAGTCGTGGTCTGCGCAGGCGGAGCTGCTCAGGTGTCGTCTCGGACAGGCTTCTTGGGCGTGGGCTTGGCAATCGGCTTGTCGCCGGATTCCAGGTCGAGGTGGCGCGCCCACAGGAAGAACTCGGTGTTGCCATTGCCGCCGGTGATGGGGCTCTGGAAGTAGCTGTGGACCTTCATCCCCGCGTCGCGGCAGCACTGGCGCACACGCGTCTCGACCTCGGTGAACAGCGACTTGTCGCGCACGATCCCGCCCTTGCCGATGTGCTCCGGCTGCAGCTCGAACTGCGGCTTGACCAGCACCAGCAGGTCCGCGTCCGGCGCCATGTAGGCGAACAGCGTCGGCAGCACATGGGTCAGCGAGATGAACGAGACATCGGCGACGACCACATCGAAGCTGGCGACGGGCCACTCCTGCGCGAAGGCGGAGTCGGCCACGTCACGGGCGTTGATGCCCTCGTAAGGCACCACGCGCTCGTCGCTGCGCAGCTTGGCGGCGAGCTGGTCGCGGCCGACATCCAGGCCGACCACCTTCACTGCGCCTTGCTGCAGCAGCAGGTCGGTGAAGCCGCCCGTGCTCTGGCCCACGTCGAGGCAGGTGCGCCCCGCCACCGTGAAGCCGCAGCGGCCGATGGCGCCTTCGAGCTTCAGGCCGCCGCGCGAGACGAAGCGCAGCTCCGCGTCGTCGGTGATCTCGACCTTGGCGTCCTCGGGCACGTCCTCGCCGGACTTGCTCGGCACCAGCCAGCCCTTGGGGGCGAGCCAGCGCACGGCCTTGCGCTCGATCAGCCGCTGGGCCGCGGAACGGGTGGGGGCCATGCCCCGGGCAACCAGCACTTGGTCTATGCGCATCAGGAATTCTCCAAAAGATTCAATTTCAACGTAGTTTCAGCAGCCTCGACCGCGGCGCCCAAGGGTTGGAGCAGCCACGCGAGGTCGGATTCAGTCAGGGCCACGCCACCCGCGCCGGCCGCGCCGTGCAGACCGGCCGCCAGCGCCGCCTTGCGCTCCTGCAGGGCGAGGATGCGCTCTTCCAG
>JBEEMX010000176.1:0-6752 GCA_041192465.1 Pseudomonadota bacterium
GAACGTCACCCACTGCGCGTCACTCACCGCCGCCAGGAAGATCTGCTCGCCGTCCTTCACGGTGAACACGTCGTAGATCGCCCAGGGGCTTTCACGGGCAGGCATCGGCGCAGCAGGCTTGCCGGTCATCGCGTACTGGAGCATGTGCTGGCCGACGAGGAAAACGTTGTTCTCGTAGAGCGCCGACTGCACCTCCATGCCGCGCCCGGTGATGCCGCGCTGGATCAAGGCCCCCAGCACACCGATCGCGCCGAACAGCCCGCCCATGATGTCGTTGACGCTGGTCCCGGCGCGCAGCGGGTCGCCCGGCCGGCCGGTCATGTAGGCCAGGCCGCCCATCATCTGCACCACCTCGTCGAGCGCGGTGCGGTGGTCGTACGGGCCGGGCAGGAAACCCTTGTGGCTGGCGTAGATGATCCGAGGATTCACGGCGCTCAGGCTGGCGTAGTCAAGACCGTACTTGCCCATCGTGCCGGGCTTGAAGTTCTCGGCGACGACATCCGCGCTCGCCGCGAGCCGGCGCGCCACCTCGGCCCCCTCCGGATGGTGCAGGTCGATCGCGATGCTCTTCTTGTTGCGGTTGAACATCGGGAAGAAGCCCGAACCGGCGCCGAGCAGCCGCCGCGTGCGGTCGCCGTCGATCGGCTCGATCTTGATGACCTCGGCGCCCATGTCGGCGAGCACCATGCCGCAGGTCGGCCCCATGACCATGTGGGTGAACTCGACGACGCGCAGGCCGTGCAGGGGTTGGGGCGGGGTATGGGTCGTCATCGGTTCAGGCAGGCAGCAGGGTTTTCGGGAGTCCGGCGCGCCAGAGACTGCCGTGCAGTGGTTCGCCGTCCAGCCACTGTGCCACGCGCTGGCGCAGGGCGATGAGGGCGCCGAAGTCCAACCCGGTCGGTACGCCCATGCTGGCGAAGAGGTAGGCGACATCCTCGGTCGAGACGTTGCCGCTGGCCCCCGGCGCGTGCGGACAACCGCCGATCCCGGCCAGACAAGCATCGAAGCGGCGCACGCCGACCTGCCACGCGGCATAGACGTTGGCCATGCCGAGACCGCGCGTGTCGTGGAAGTGCCCGCAGGACAGCCGCTCGCCCACCGCAGCGAAGCCACGTTCGAACAGCCGCGCCACCTGCAGCGGATCGGCATAGCCCACCGTGTCGGCCAGCCCGACCCGCTCGGCGCCCGCGTCCAGCGCGGCTTGCAGCAGCCGGATCACCTCGTCCTCGTCCACCCGGCCCTGGAGCGTGCAGCCGAACGCCGTGCTCAGCCCCACCTCGATCACGCAGCGCGAACCGCTCGCATCGCGCAACGCCCGGATACGGCCGATCTCGGCGATCACCTCGTCGGGCGTCTTGCGCAGGTTGGCCAGGCTGTGCGCGTGGCTGGCCGACAGCGGCAGCAGCATCAGGTCGGCGCCGCTGTCGAGCGCGGCCTGGGCGCCCCGCAGGTTCGGCACCAGCACCGAGGTGGTCAGCCCCGGCAGCGTGCGCGCCACGGCGACGAGTTCGGCCGTGTCCGCCAACTGGGGCAGCAGCCGCGCCGGCACGAAGGAGCCGACCTCGATCTCGCGCAGCCCGGCGGCATGGGCGGCGCGCAGCCAGTCGAGCTTGTGTTCGGTGGGCAGCGTGCGGGCAATGCTCTGCAGGCCGTCGCGCAAGCCGACCTCGCGGACGGTGACGGGGTGGGCAGTGGCAGCGGTCGCGGTGTGCATGGGGCACCGCGTCAACTGTGGATGTAGCTCTCGAGTTGCGCGATCACGAACTGCTGCTCCGAGATGATTTCCTTGACCAGGTCGCCGATCGAGATCAGGCCGACCAGCTTGCCGTGGTCCATCACCGGCAAGTGGCGCAGGCGCTTGTCGGTCATGAGCGCCATGCATTCCTGTGTCGTGGTGGCCGGGGTCACGAACATCACGTCCGCCGTCATCACCTCGCTGATCGGGGTGCCCGTGGACGTGCGGCCACGGACCTCGACCTTGTGGGCGTAGTCACGCTCCGTGAAGATCCCCAGGATGCGGGAGCCCTCGACGATCAGCAGCGAGCCGATGCGCTGTCTGGCCATCAACTCGATGGCATCGCGCACGGTGGCGCTCGGGAGCACGGTGTGGACGGCGTGGCTGGGCTTGGACAACAGGATCTGGGCGACGGTGCTCATGTGGAATCCTCTTCAGCGTGGCAAAGCAGGGTGACGTCGCCATCTTCTCCCAGAACCGCCCGGCGCACAGCCCTGTCAGACTGCTCGATTTTCCCAGTATCGGAACGACAGGAATGTGATGGCGCAGTTTCCCCAGGGGTATCGCCAAATCGAGCAACGCTGCAATGCCGGGGAGCGGCGGGTGTTGCAGCAACTGAAACAGTGTCTGGACGACGGACACCTCGTCTGGCACAACGTGCCGATCGGCCCACGCGCCCGGCAACCGGATTTTGTCGTGCTCGGGCCGCGCATGGGCCTGCTGCTGCTGGAGGTCAAGGACTGGCGCTGCAGCACCGTCCTGCACGCCACGCCCGACGCCGTCACGCTGCACACCGAGCGTGGCCCCGTCACCGAGCACCATCCGCTGCGCCAGGCGCGCGACTACGCGATGGAGCTGGTCGATCTGGTGCAGCGCGACCCGGCGCTGGTCCACGACGACGGGCCGTACCGCGGACGGCTGCTGTTCCCGTATGGCTGGGGCGCCGTGTTCTCGGGCATGCAGCGCAGCGAGGTGGCGCAGCGACCCGGCTTCGACGCCGTGTTCCCGCCGGCACACACGCTGCTGCGCGACGACCTGGACGACAGCGTCGATCCCGACACCTTCCAGCAGCGGTTGCTCGGCCTGTTCACCGTCCACTACCCGCACACGCTCACCCCCGCGCAGCGCGACCGCGTCCGCTGGCACCTGTTCCCCGAACTCCGGCTGAACACCGAGCCGGTCGAGCCGGACACCGAGCCACCGCCGGTCCCGGACCTGCTGCAGGTGATGGACCTGCCGCAGGAACAGATCGCACGCCGACTGGGCAGCGGCCACCGCGTGGTCCACGGCGTCGCCGGCTCGGGCAAGACGATGGTGCTGGTGCTGCGCGCGCAGATGCTGGCCGCAGCCGCGACGGCGGAACATCCCGTGCTGGTGCTCTGCTACAACCGCGCGCTGGCCGACCGGCTGGATGCGCTGGTCCGCCAGCGGCCGGTGGGCGACCGGGTGCAGGTACGTACCTTCCACCGCTGGTGCCAGGAACTGCTGCGCCGCCGCGGCATCGACCTGCCCGCCGAGTCAGGCAGCGAGGCCTTCTATGCCGAACTGCCGCGGACCGTGGCACAGGCGATCACGGACGGCCGGATCCCGGCGGGCGGCTACAGCGCGGTCCTGATCGACGAAGCCCATGACTTCGACGACGACTGGCTGCGCACCGCCGCGTGCATGGTCTCGCCGCACACGCGCAGCCTGCTCGTCCTCTACGACGACGCACAGTCGATCTACCAGACGAGCCGGCGGCGCTTCAGCTTCGCCAGCGTCGGCATCCAGGCGCAGGGCCGCACCAGCGTGCTGCGGCTGAACTACCGCAACACCACCGAGGTGCTGACGCTGGCGCTGGCCTGCGCCCAGGGCCTGCTGCTGCCCGGCGAACCGGCACGCCTGCGGCCCGACGACGAAGTGCAGACCGTCACCCCGGCCACCTCCGGCCGCCACGGCCCGAAACCCGTGCTGCTGCTCGCCCAGGATCCCGCGGACGAAGCCGAGCAGATCGCCGAGCGCATCGGCGCGGCCCGCAAGCGCGGCGTGGCCTGGAGCGACATCGCCGTGCTGTGCCGCACCCGGGCGCAGCTCGCGCCGATCGCGCAGGCGCTGCAGCGGCGTGGCTGGCCGGTGGAATCGATGGGGGAGACCGACTTTCGCCGCTTCGACTGGCAGCAGTCCCGCATCCGGCTGCTGACGCTGCACAGCGCAAAGGGGCTGGAGTTCGCGCTGGTGCTGGTCGCCGGACTGCAGGCGCTGCCGTGGCGCGGCGAGTCGCTGGACGACGCAGCGCGGCTGCTCTATGTGGCGATGACGCGGGCCACGCACGCGCTGGTGCTCTCGGCGTGCGGCGCCTCGCCGATCGTGGAACGCGTGCAGCAGGCGCTTTCGGGCGCGGAGAAACCGCTGGCGACCCCTGCCTAGAGCTTGCACTCCAATAATTGCTGCAATGCAGCAAATCACTTGCATCCTGGCGTGATCGTCCTATACTTCATTCCATGCTGCAGTGCAGCAAAACTTTTCAGGAGCCACACCATGACGATCAACACCGAACAACTGGCCGCCGCGAACAAAGCCAATCTGAACACCCTGGTCGAGCTGACCCAGAAGGCGTTCGCCAGCATCGAGAAGCTCGTCGAGCTGAACATGCAAGCGGCCCGCGACTCGCTGGAGCAGTCCGCCGAGCAGGCCAAGGCCGTGCTGACCGTCAAGGGCCCGCAAGAACTGGCTGCCCTGCAACAGGACTTCCTGAAGCCGGCGCAGGAAAAGGCCATGGCCTACGGTCGCCAGGTCTATGAAATCGCCACCTCGACGCAAGCCGAAGTGACGAAGATGGCCGAAGCCCAGATCGCCGCTGCCAAGACCCAGTTCAGCACGCTGGTCGAAGAAGCCACCAAGAACGCCCCGCAAGGCAGCGAAGCCGCCATGGCCATGGTCAAGTCCGCCATGACCAACGCCTCGACCGCGTTCGAAAGCGTGCAGAAGGCTGCCCAGCAAGCCACCAACCTGGCTGAAACGAATCTGAAGAACCTCGGCGAAACCGCCGAGAAGGCCACCAAGGCCGCTGTCAAGCGTCGCTGATCTGCTGCGCTGACGCGCGGCAGACTAGGTTCTTAACGATTGTCTCCTCGGTGCCTGCTCTGCAGGGATCGATTCAAGCCCGGCCTCGGCCGGGCTTTTTTTCGTCTGACGCCGACCGGTGTCAGCGCCGGGTGAAGGACAACCGCAGCCCACCCTTCGGCCGCAGCGTGACGTTCAGTTCGGCGGTCGGACGAATTTCTTCCCCCGACTCCACCGCCAGCGTGTACCGCTGCAGCAGCATCGCGGCGACCAGCGTCATCTCCAGCACCGCGAAGTGCTGGCCGATGCACACCCGCGGCCCCGTGCCGAACGGCAGCCAGGCACCGCGTGGCAGCGGCGGCGCATCGGCGGTGAACCGCTCGGGGCGGAACACTTCCGGCTCGGGAAACCAGCGCGGGTCGTGGTGCAGCACCCACGGCGTCAGGCGCACGAGGCTGCCGGCCGGGATGCGCCACGGGCCGACCTGTGCGTCCTTCACCGCCCGCCGGCTCATCAGCGCGGGCACGGGCGGGTACAGCCGCATCGCCTCCTTGAGCGTGGCGCCCAGCCAGTCGAGCCGGGGCAGGTCGGCGGGCGTCGGGTCGCGGCCGGCCAGCACCTGATCGACCTCGTCGCGGGCGCGGCGAGCGATCTCCGGGTGCTCGGCCATCAGGCGGCTCCACCACAGCAGCGCCGTGGCCGAGGTCTCGTGGCCGGCCTGGAAGATCACCAGGCACTGGTCGTGCAGCTCGGCGCGGCTCAGGCCGCCTCCCGTGGCCTCGGGATTCCCGGCGTCCTCGTCGCGGGCCGCGAGCATCATCGCCAGCACGTCGTCCGTCGGCACGGCGCTGGGGTCGGCCGCCTGGGCGCTCAGACGGGCGTCGATGTGGTGGTCCACCAGCCCGTGCAGCGTGCGCAGCGCCCACCGCTTGCGGGCCTTGCCGGGCAGCGGCAGCCAGTCCGGCAGCGTCATCGGCAGGAACATCTCGCGCATCGCCTGCCGGCCGAGCGCCTGCGTCGCCTCACTGGCCTCGCGGGCTTCGTCACGCGCCTGGCGGCCGAACAGGGTGCGCAGGATCACGTCCATCGTCAGCCGCGTCATCAGCGCGTCCACCTCGACGCGGGCGCTTGCCTGACCGGGGGGCACGGCGTCGTCGAGCGCCCGCCGTGCCGCGTCCACCATCAGCGCCGCATAGCCCGCCACCCGGCGCGGCGCGAAGCCAGGGCGCAGCAAGCGGTGCTGGCGCTTCCACGTCTCGCCCTCGACGGTGAGCAGCCCCTGGCCGAAGACCTGCGAGAAGACCTCGATGCCGCGCTCCCAGCGGATGAAGTGGTCCGCCTGTTCCACCAGCACGGCCCGCACCAGCTCCGGCGAGAACACGTCGTAGGCGTGCTCGGGGCCGAGATGCATGTAGGTGATGTCGCCGTGCGCGTGCTGCAGGCGCTGCACGAAACCGAGGTAGTCGCGTGACAGGGCGCGCAGCAGCGGCAGCCCCCACCAGGGGCTGGGCGGACCGGGAGGACGAGGCAACAAGGCGGTGGTCGTGGTGTGCATGGTGGGTCGATCCTGCGCTGGATCTCAGGCGGTTGTCTTGAACGAATTCGACAACCAGGGGCATCGCCGATGGACGTCGATCGACAGGCTGGACCGCCCTACACTGCCCCGCATGCACGAGGTCAGCCCGTCCGATGAAGCTCGCCTGTGGCTGCCACGCCTGTCGCTCACGACCTGCCTGCGGGCAGTGCTCAGCCGCAGCACCCTCGACCGACCGCCCGCCGAGGCCCGCTGCATCAACCACTTTCCGGCCACCCCGGCCTGCACGATCAGTTGGTTTTTCGAAGGCCACAGCGAATGGCTGGACCCGACGCTGGCGCCGATGCCGGCCGACCCCGTGCGCTTCAGCGGCCCCCAGACCGGCCCGACCACCAGCCGCGACACCGGGCCGGGCCACGGGATGATGCTGATGCTGCTGCC
>JBEEMX010000177.1:0-6717 GCA_041192465.1 Pseudomonadota bacterium
CACGTCGAGATGCGCTACGACCCCGAGCAGAAACGTGTCATCTACCAGCCGGTCACGATCGAGCCGCGCGAGATCACGCCGCGCATCATCCGCGAAGACAACTACGGCGGCCTGCACTGAGCTGGCGCAGCGCCCAACCTGAGGTTGATCCATGGCTGAAATCAAGAACTACACCCTGAACTTCGGTCCGCAGCATCCGGCCGCGCACGGCGTGCTGCGGCTGGTGCTGGAGCTGGACGGCGAAGTCATCCAGCGCGCCGACCCGCACATCGGCCTGCTGCACCGCGCCACCGAAAAGCTGGCCGAGAGCAAGACGTTCATCCAGTCGCTGCCCTACATGGACCGTCTCGACTACGTGTCGATGATGTCCAACGAACATGCCTACTGCTTGGCGATCGAGAAGCTGCTGGGTGTGGATGTGCCCATTCGGGCGCAGTACATCCGCGTGCTGTTCAGCGAGATCACCCGTCTGCTGAACCACCTGCTATGGCTGGGTTGCCACGGCATGGACTGCGGCGCCATGAACATGCTGATCTACTGCTTCCGCGAGCGGGAAGATCTGTTCGACATGTACGAGGCCGTGTCCGGCGCACGCATGCACGCGGCCTACTTCCGTCCGGGCGGTGTCTACCGTGACCTGCCGGACACGATGCCGCAGTACAAGTACAGCAAGATCCGCAATGCCAAGGCGATGGCGCGTCTGAACGAGAATCGCCAGGGTTCGTTGCTCGACTTCATCGAAGACTTCTCCAAGCGGTTCCCGACCCTGGTGGACGAGTACGAAACGCTGCTCACCGACAACCGCATCTGGAAGCAGCGCACGGTTGGCATCGGTGTGGTGTCGCCAGAGCGCGCGCTCAACCTCGGGTTCACGGGGCCGATGCTGCGTGGTTCTGGCATCGCATGGGACTTGCGCAAGAACCAGCCCTACGAAGTCTATGACCGCATGGACTTCGACATCCCGCTGGGTGTCAACGGCGATACCTACGACCGCTATCTGGTGCGTGTCGAGGAAATGCGCCAGTCCAACCGCATCATCCAGCAGTGCGTCGACTGGCTACGCAAGAACCCCGGCCCGGTCATCACCAGCAACCACAAGGTCGCACCGCCGTCCCGCGTCGAGATGAAGACCTCGATGGAAGAGCTGATCCACCACTTCAAGCTCTTCACCGAAGGTTTTCACGTGCCCGAAGGCGAGGCGTATGCCGCCGTCGAGCACCCGAAGGGCGAATTCGGCATCTACTTGATCAGCGACGGTGCCAACAAGCCCTACCGCATGAAGATTCGCCCGCCTGGCTACGTGCATCTGGCGGCGCTCGACGAAATGTCGCGTGGTCACATGATCGCGGATGCGGTGGCCATCATCGGCACGATGGACATCGTGTTTGGCGAGATCGACCGCTGAACCACTGCGGCTACCCGGAAGCGACCACATCCATGTTCAGTGAAGCCACCCTGGCGCGTTTCGCGCGCGAAGTTGCCAAATACCCCGCCGACCAGAAGCAGTCGGCTGTGATGGCTTGTCTGTCGATTGCCCAGCAGGAGATGGGCTGGATTTCGCCCGAGGCTGAAAAGGCCATTGCCGGTGTGCTCGGCATGGCGCCAGTCGCAGTACGCGAGGTCACGACCTTCTACAACATGTACAACCAGCGTCCGGTCGGACAGTTCAAGCTGAACGTCTGTACCAACCTGCCGTGCCAGTTGCGCAACGGGCAGCAGGCAATGGACTACCTGTGCGAGAAGCTGGGCGTCGAAGACGGTGGCACCACCGCCGATGGCCTGTTCACCGTCCAGAAGTGCGAATGCCTGGGCGCTTGCGCCGATGCGCCGGTGATGCTGGTCAATGACCGTCAGATGATCAGCTACATGAGCAACGACCGACTCGATGACCTGGTCGCCACGCTCAAGGCCCAGTCCAAGGCTGCGGCCAACTGAACCCAGGGGCGGACAAGCACATGACTCTTGATCTCTCCAAATTCCAGGCAACGGGCTTCGAATCCTGTTTCCATGATCGGCACATCGATCCGCAGATCCTTGCCGGCCTGAACGGCAGCAACTGGCGTCTCAAGGACTACGAGGCGCGTGGTGGCTACCAGGCGCTGCGCAAGATCCTGTCCCAGGGTGAAGGCGAGGGCATGACGCCGGACCAGGTGGTCGCGGATGTGAAGGCCTCGGGCCTGCGCGGTCGCGGTGGTGCGGGATTCCCGACCGGCCTGAAGTGGAGCTTCATGCCGCGCGCGCTGCCGGTGCAAAAGTATCTGGTCTGCAATTCAGACGAAGGCGAACCGGGTACGTGCAAAGACCGCGACATCCTGCGCTTCAATCCGCACATCGTCATCGAGGGCATGGTCATCGCGGCCTACGCGATGGGCATCTCGGTGGGCTACAACTACATCCACGGTGAAATCTTCGATGCGTACGACCGCTTCGAGGAGGCGCTGGAAGAAGCCCGCGCCGCCGGCTATCTGGGCGCCGGCATCCTCGGCAGCAAGCATGGCTTCCAGCTCCACGCCTTCCACGGTTTCGGCGCCTACATCTGCGGAGAAGAAACCGCGCTGCTGGAGTCGCTCGAAGGCAAGAAGGGCCAGCCCCGCTTCAAGCCGCCGTTCCCCGCGAGCTTCGGTCTCTATGGCCGTCCCACGACGATCAACAACACCGAGACCTTCGCGGCCGTGCCCTGGATCATCCGCAACGGTGGTCAGGCCTACCTGGAATGCGGCAAGCCGAACAATGGCGGTACCAAGATCTACTCGATGGTCGGCGACGTCGAGCGTCCCGGCAACTACGAGATCCCGATGGGTACGCCGTTCTCGAAGCTGCTGGAACTTGCTGGCGGTGTCAAGGGTGGAAAGAAGCTCAAGGCGGTGATCCCTGGTGGCTCGTCATCGCCGGTGCTGCCGGCGGACGTGATGATGAACTGCACGATGGACTATGACTCCATCAGCAAGGCTGGTTCCATGCTGGGTTCAGGCGCCGTCATCGTGATGGACGAGACCCGCTGCATGGTCAAGAGCTTGCAGCGTCTGTCGTATTTCTACGCGCACGAGTCGTGCGGTCAGTGCACGCCGTGCCGCGAAGGCACCGGCTGGCTGTCGAAGATGGTCGATCGCATCGAGACCGGCCGCGGCCGTCCGGACGATCTGGCCCTGCTCGACAACGTAGCCGAGAACATCATGGGCCGCACCATCTGTGCGCTGGGGGATGCGGCAGCGATGCCGGTACGCGGCATGCTCAAGCATTTCCGCGATGAATTTGTCCACCACATCGAACACAAGACCTGCATCGCCGGGACGAACGAACATGGTTGAAATCGAACTCGACGGCAAGAAGGTTTCGGTGCTCGAAGGCAGCATGGTGATGCATGCCGCCGAAGCAGCTGGCACCTACATTCCGCACTTCTGCTACCACAAGAAGCTTTCGATCGCCGCGAACTGCCGCATGTGCCTCGTGGACGTGGAGAAGGCACCGAAGCCCATGCCCGCCTGCGCCACGCCGGTGACGCAGGGCATGATCGTGCGCACCAAGAGCGAGAAAGCGCTGAAAGCCCAGCAGTCGGTGATGGAGTTTCTCCTCATCAACCACCCGCTGGACTGCCCGATCTGCGACCAGGGCGGCGAGTGCCAGTTGCAGGATCTGGCCGTGGGCTACGGCAAGTCCGCCTCGCGCTATGAAGAAGAAAAGCGCGTCGTCTTCCACAAGGAGGTCGGTCCGCTGATCTCGATGGAAGAGATGAGCCGTTGCATCCACTGCACGCGCTGCGTCCGCTTCGGTCAGGAGATCGCCGGTCAAATGGAACTGGGCATGCTCCAGCGTGGCGAACACGCCGAGATCACGACCTTTGTCGGCGAGACGATCGACTCAGAGCTGTCTGGCAACATGATCGACATCTGCCCGGTCGGCGCGCTGACCAGCAAGCCCTTCCGGTACAGCGCCCGCACCTGGGAACTGTCGCGCCGCAAGAGCGTCAGTCCGCACGACTCGACGGGTGCCAACCTGATCGTGCAGGTCAAGAACCACAAGGTGCTGCGCGTTGTGCCGCTGGAAAACGACGCCGTCAACGAATGCTGGATCGCCGACCGTGACCGCTTCAGCTACGAGGCGCTCAACAGCGACGCTCGCCTGACGCAGCCGATGCTCAAGCAGGGCGGTCAGTGGAAGCCGGTCGATTGGACGACCGCGCTCGAATACGTCGCCAACGGTTTGAAGAACATCGCCGCCCAGCATGGTGCCGCTTCGGTGGGCGCGCTGGCCTCGGCCGTGAGCACGAACGAAGAGCTGTTCCTGCTGGCCGAGCTGGTGCGTGGTCTGGGCAGCCAGAACATCGACCACCGCCTGCGCCACAGCGATTTCCGTGCCGAAGCCGGGGCCGTGCGCTGGCTGGGCCTGCCGATCGCCGAGCTGTCCACGCTGGACCGCGCGCTGGTGATCGGCTCCTTCCTGCGCAAGGACCACCCGCTGTTCGCACAACGCCTGCGCCAAGCCACCCGCCGTGGAGCGCGCGTCATGCGCATCGGTGCGCAGTCGGATGACTGGGCGATGCAGGTCGCTGGCGAGATCGTCGCTGCGCCGTCGGGCTGGCTGTCGGTGCTGATCGAAGTGGCTGCGGCCGTGGCCACCGCCAAGGGCGTGACCGCACCGCTGTCGGTGGCGCCGGGCGAGCAGGCACAGGCCATTGCCAACGCGCTGCTGTCGGGCGAGCGCAAGGCCGTGCTGCTGGGCAACGCTGCCGCCGCACACCCGCAAGCGGCCGAGCTGCTGGCCATCGCCAACTGGATTGCCGAGCAGACTGGCGCCCACTGTGGCTACCTGGGTGACTCGGGCAACAGCGTCGGCGCACAGCTGGTCGGCGCACAGCCCGGGCAGGGCGGTCTGGATGCGGGCCAGATGCTCGCCCAGCCGCTCAAGGCCTATCTGTTGTTCAACACCGAACCGGTGCTGGATGCGGCGAACGCAGCGCTGGCCGCGAAGTCGCTGGCCGTCGCCGAGATGGTCGTTGCCTTCAGCCCGTTCCAGGCGAATGTCGAGTTCGCCGACGTCATGCTGCCGATTGCTCCCTTCACTGAAACCGGTGGCAGTTTCGTCAATGCCGATGGTCGCGTGCAGAGCTTCCACGGTGTGGTGCGTCCGCTGGGCGACACCCGCCCGGGCTGGAAGGTACTGCGTGTGCTGGGCAACCTGCTGGGTCTCAACGGTTTCGCGCAGGAGTCGGTCGAGGATGTCCGTGCTGCGGCTGGCCTGAATGACACCGCCAGCGTCGCTGCGCGCCTGTCCAACACCAGCAATGCCACGCCGCAGATCGTGGCTGCACCAGAAGGTCTGCAGCGCATTGCCAATGTGCCGGTATACGCGACGGATTCGATCGTGCGCCGTGCCCCGTCGCTGCAGCAGACTGCCGATGCCAATGCACCGCTGGTTGCACTCAACGCGGCACTCTGGGCGCAACTGGGCTTGCAAGACGGTGCCAAGGTGCGGGTCCAGCAGGGCGAAGGCAGTGCCGTGCTGCCGGCTTCACTGGATACCACGCTGGCGGCCAACACCGTCCGAGTGAGCGCCGGGCATCCCTCCACCGCTGCGCTGGGCGCCGTCTTCGGCAGCCTGAGCATCGAACGCGCCTGAGCCGCAGAAGGACCTGATGATGCTGGACACCCTGCAAACCGTCGGCGCCTCCACGCTGGGCGCCACCGCCTGGGCCGTGGTCTGGACGCTGCTCAAGATCGTGGCCGTGCTGCTGCCGCTGCTCGGTTGCGTGGCCTACCTGACGCTCTGGGAACGCAAAGCCATCGGTTGGACCCAGATCCGTCCCGGCCCGAACCGCGTGGGTCCGTGGGGCCTGCTGACGCCCATCGCCGACGCCGTGAAGCTGATCTTCAAGGAGATCATCGCTCCGACCGCCGCGAACAAGGGCCTGTTCTTCCTCGGCCCGGTCATGACGATCATGCCGGCGCTGGCCGCGTGGGCGGTTGTGCCATTCGGGCCGGAGATCGCGCTGGCCAACGTCAACGCCGGCCTGCTGTTCCTGATGGCGATCACCTCGATGGAAGTCTACGGCGTGATCATCGCGGGCTGGGCGTCCAACTCGAAGTACGCCTTCTTGGGCGCGATGCGGGCGTCGGCCCAGATGGTCAGTTATGAAATCGCGATGGGCTTCTGCTTTGTCGTGGTGCTGATGGTCGCCGGCAGCCTGAACATGACCGACATCGTGGTCAGCCAGACCAAGGGCCAGTTCGCCGACATGGGCTTGAACTTCCTGTCCTGGAACTGGTTGCCGCTGTTCCCGATCTTCATCGTCTACTTCATCTCCGGCTTGGCTGAGACCAACCGCCACCCCTTCGACGTGGTGGAAGGCGAAGCGGAAATCGTGGCCGGTCACATGATCGAGTACTCGGGCATGTCGTTCGCCATGTTCTTCCTGGCCGAGTACGCCAACATGATCCTGGTGTCGATGTTGGCGGTGCTGATGTTCCTGGGCGGCTGGGATGCTCCGATCGGCGCACTGTCTTTCATCCCTGGCTGGATCTGGCTGGGTCTGAAAACCTTCTGTGTCGCGACGATGTTCCTGTGGGTGCGTGCCACCTTCCCGCGCTACCGCTATGACCAGATCATGCGGTTGGGCTGGAAGATCTTCATTCCGATCACGCTGGTGTGGCTGGTGGTGGTGGGTCTGTGGATCCAGTCGCCCTGGAACATCTGGAAATAACCCGAGCGAGCGAGGAAAAC
>JBEEMX010000178.1:0-6696 GCA_041192465.1 Pseudomonadota bacterium
GGACTGGATGCCCTCGCAGCAAGGCTTCGTGCTCGTCTACAACGCCCTGCACGAGGTGCTGGGTCTGCTCACGGGCTCTTGAACAGCGCCGACCACAGCGCGTCCATGCGCTGTGTCACCGCCCGGTCCATCTCGATGGTGCGGCCCCACTCGCGGTTGGTTTCGCCCGGCCACTTGTTGGTCGCGTCCAGCCCCATCTTGCCGCCCAGCCCCGACACGGGCGAGGCGAAGTCGAGGTAGTCGATCGGCGTGTTCTCGACCAGCGTCGTGTCGCGCACCGGGTCCATGCGGGTCGTGATGGCCCAGATCACCTCCTGCCAGCTCCGGATGTCCACGTCGTCGTCCACCACCACGATGAACTTGGTGTACATGAACTGGCGCAGGAAACTCCAGATCCCGAACATCAGCCGCTTGGCGTGCCCGGGGTAGCTCTTCTTGATGCTGACGATCGCCATGCGGTAGCTGCAGCCCTCGGGCGGCAGGTAGAAGTCGGTGATCTCCGGGAACTGCTTGCGCAGGATCGGCACGAACACCTCGTTCAGGGCCACGCCCAGGATCGCCGGTTCGTCGGGCGGCTTGCCGGTGTAGGTCGAGTGGTAGATCGGATCCTTGCGCGTCGTCATGCGGCTGATCTCGAACACCGGGAACCAGTCCTGCTCGTTGTAGTAGCCGGTGTGGTCGCCATACGGCCCTTCGAGGGCATGCAGGTAACCGCCCTTTTCCTTAAGCGGAATACCTTGTTCGCTCACGCCCTCGAAGCCGGGTGCGGCGGGCGGGATGTGGCCTTCGAGCACGATCTCGGCAAACGCAGGCACCTGGAGCTTCACATCCCCCTCTCCGACGCCGCTCTCGGCCAGCTCCGTGCGGCCGCCGCGCAGCAATCCGGCGAACTGGTATTCGGAAAGGCTGTCCGGTACCGGCGTCACCGCCCCCAGAATCGTGGCCGGATCGGCACCCAATACCACTGCGATCGGAAAGGGCATTCCAGGATTTGCGTGTGCAAATTCACGAAAATCCAACGCTCCTCCACGGTGGGCCAGCCACCGCATGATGGTTTGGCGCGGCCCGATCACCTGCTGCCGGTAGATGCCGAGATTTTGCCGTTTCCGGGGGTGTGAAACCGACTGCGGACCGCGGGTTACCACCAATCCCCAAGTGATCAAGGGGGCGACGTCCCCTGGCCAGCAATGCTGGATGGGCAAATTTCCCAGATCGATTTCATCACCCGAAATGATCAATTCGTGGCATGCAGGCCGACGCACAAGGGCCGGTTTCATGTCCCACACCGTCTTGGCCATTCGTAACAAGTTGCCGGCATCCTGCAGCCCTCTGGGGGGCTCCGGCTCCTTGAGACGGGCCAATAGTTCACCAATTTCACGTAACGATTCGACCCGTTCGGCGCCCATGCCAAGTGCTACCCGCTCCGGCGTTCCGAAAAGATTGGTAACAACCGGGATTGACGACGCACGGCCGTGGGTGGTCGGGTTCTGGAACAGCAGCGCCGGGCCACCAGCACGCAAGGTGCGGTCAGACAGCCAGGTCATCTCCAATTCAGTCGCAACCGATTCTTTCACTTTGAGCAGGGCCTTACGTTGCTCTAACAAGGCCAGAAAATCTCTCAGATCGCGGTATTTCATAATTTTACAATCTCATTACGTTGTTTCTTATTGTTGACTGGTTATTTGGACGACTTCTAGAATTCGTCCGTTTTCGAACAAAGGGGGCCTGTGGCCTGCCGCGATCTGCGCAGCTGCCCCCTTCGATCCCGTTGCATGGGGGGATGGACCACCCGACAAGAACCACTCGAACGAGGGCTGTCTGGTGTCGTGCAACGGGGATTATCTGGGCGCCGACCCATGGTCACACGGCGCCTGCAGCGATCGAAAGAGGAGTTGCATGACTGCACCCCGATCCTGGAAGCGAGTTCACTCCGCCACCGCGCAATCGGTGCGGGTGTTTTTCGCGGATCTTGGCAACGGCCTGCTGGCCGTCAGCCACAACAGTCTGGCCGTCATTGGTCTGGCTGTCCTTAGTGTCACCTTTGTCATTGGCGGTCGCGCCGACGTGCGGGGCATGCTGGAAGAGCGTGCGCTGGACTGGCTGGTCGAGCGGCAGGAAGCACGCTCGGCCGCAGCGACCCAGCTGGACGAACCGAGCCTGCTGGCCCAGGGCGATTTCTCGGCCGTGGACCGGGCGACTGCCATTGATCCGAGCGAACTCAACCGCCAGCAGGCGGCGGTCGCTCAGTGGCTGGCGCGCCGCTACAAGGTCGCGCCTGAACCGGTCAGCCGTCTGGTGCAGGAGTCGTGGTCGCTGGGCAAGCGGGTCGGGCTGGAGCCGACGCTGATCCTGGCCATCGTCGCCATCGAGTCCTCGTTCAACCCGTTCGCCCAGAGCGCGGTCGGCGCACAGGGGCTGATGCAGGTCCTCACCCGCGTCCACGACGACAAGTACGTCGCGTTCGGTGGCAACCACGCGGCCTTCGATCCGCTGACCAATCTGCGCGTGGGCGTACAGGTGCTCAAGGACTGCATCGCCAAGGCCGGCTCGGTCGAGGGCGGACTGCGCCACTACGTCGGCGCGGCCAACCAGGCGAACGACGGCGGCTACGCCTTCAAGGTGCTGTCGGAGCAGGAGTTCCTGCAGCAGCTCATCAAGGGTCGCTCGGTGCCGGTGACGGCCCGCCTGCCAGTGCCGCCGGTGTCTGCGCCCATGGAGACGCCTGCGCCCAATCTGAACACGCCGGCCTCGCAAGGCAATCGCCCCTCGGCCAGCAATGGTGCCAACCCGGTACTGCAAGCCCGGCCAGATCGCGTGGCCGCGCTGAGCTACTGATAAACTGCCGCCACCACGCAACTGGCGTTCACGGACCCCGCCTGGGGTCCAAGGTGGGTCAACCACCGGGGAGCGTGGTCGCGGCAGACCCGGATCGGGGTGCTTGCCGCGGACTCTTTGCCGTGCGCCTGGGCAGCCCACCACCTCTGTTCCCCTGCGGGACGGGGTCGGCGGGGCCGGACATCACCGACAGGACTGCCTCCACATGTTTGACCGCGCTACCCAGACCCTCGCCGCCATCGATCCCGAGATCACGGCCGCCATCAACGCCGAAGTGCGCCGCCAGGAAGAGCACATCGAGCTGATCGCCAGCGAGAACTACACCTCGCCCGCCGTCATGGCCGCGCAAGGCTCGCAGCTCACCAACAAGTACGCCGAGGGCTACCCTGGCAAGCGCTACTACGGCGGCTGCGAATACGTCGATGTCGTCGAGCAGCTCGCCATCGACCGCGCCAAGCAGCTCTTCGGCGCCGAGCACGCCAACGTCCAGCCCAACTCAGGCTCCCAAGCCAACCAGGCCGTGTTCTTCGGCCTGCTGCAGCCGGGCGACACCATCATGGGCCTGAGCCTCGCGGAAGGCGGCCACCTGACCCACGGCATGCCGCTGAACATGTCCGGCAAGTGGTTCAAGGTCGTCTCCTACGGCCTCGACGCCAAGGAAGACATCGACTACGACGCGATGGAGCGTCTGGCCCACGAACACAAGCCGAAGCTGATCATCGCCGGCGCATCGGCCTTCGCGCTGCGCATCGACTTCGAGCGCTTCGCCCAGGTCGCCAAGGCCGTCGGTGCCTACTTCATGGTGGACATGGCCCACTACGCCGGCCTGATCGCCGCAGGCGTCTACCCGAACCCGGTGCCCCACGCCGACGTGGTCACGACGACGACACACAAGACCCTGCGCGGCCCGCGTGGCGGCCTGATCCTGATGCGCGGTGATGACATCGCCAAGAAGATCAACAGCGCCATCTTCCCCGGCATCCAGGGCGGCCCGCTGATGCACGTCATCGCCGGCAAGGCGGTGGCCTTCCTCGAAGCGCAGCAACCCGAGTTCAAGGCGTACCAGGAACAGGTGGTCAAGAACGCCGCCGCCATGGCCGAGACGCTGACGAAGCGTGGTCTGCGCATCGTGTCGGGCCGCACCGAGAGCCACGTCATGCTGGTCGATCTGCGCCCCAAGGGCCTGACCGGCAAGGAAGCCGAGGCGCTGCTGGGCCGTGCGCACATGACCTGCAACAAGAACGGCATCCCCAACGACCCGCAGAAGCCGATGGTCACCAGCGGCATCCGCCTGGGCTCGCCGGCCATGACCACCCGCGGCTTCAAGGAAGAGCAGGCCGTGCTGACCGCTAACCTGATCGCCGACGTGCTGGAAGCGCCGAACGACGAAGCCGTGCTGGCCCGGGTGCGCGAGCAGGTCGCTGTACTGACGCGCGACTTCCCGGTCTACCGCGGCTGATGCAGCACCACGGCCGGGTGTCCTGACGATGCGTTGCCCCTACTGCGGACACCAGGACACCACGGTCGTCGAAACCCGCGCCTCGGACGAAGGCGACGCGATGCGCAGGCGCCGCCGCTGCAGCGCCAGCACCTGCGACAAACGCTTCACCACCTACGAGCGGGTCGAGCTGGCCATGCCCGCGGTGGTGAAGAAAAACGGCAACCGCATCGAGTTCGACCGCGCCAAGCTGCGCGCGTCGATGATGCTGGCCCTGCGCAAGCGCAACGTGAGCGTGGACCTGATCGAAGCCGCCATCGCCCGCATCGAGAGCACGCTGTTCACCAGCGGCGAAACCGAAGTCAGCACCTCCCACATCGGCGAGCTGGTGATGCGCGAACTCAAGCGGCTGGACAAGGTCGCCTACGTCCGCTTCGCGTCGGTCTACCGGCGCTTCGAAGACGTGGACGCCTTCAACCAGCTCATCCGGGAAATCTGAGGCGTCCGACACGCCCGTCTCCCCCGCCTCTCCCCCGAAATACCCCGCGTACTCCCCCTTCGGAGGGAGGCATCCGCCGCCACCGCCTGCCTAGACTGAACGCCTGCACATCACCACAGGCGGGCAAGCGGATGGGCCAATCAACGATTCAAGCAAGCGCACACCCACCCCACGCAGCCCATGGCCTGACGCTGGTGGAGCTGCTGGTGGTGATGGCCCTGACCGCAGTGGTGCTGCACAGCGCCACCTTGTCCTTCTCGGGCTGGTTGCAGCGCCAGCACCTGCTGGGTGTGTCGGCCCAGTTCAACGCCGATCTGCAGTGGCTGCGCAGCGCCGCTGTCGTGCGGCACCGGATCCTGCGCATGAGCTTCCAGGACACACCGGCCGGCACCTGCTACGTGCTGCACAGCGGTGACGCCGACGCCTGCCGCTGCACCGCCGATGCCCGTGCCGAACCCGCAGTGCAGTGCGCGGACGGCACCGAGCTGTTGCGCGCCGCGCTGGTGCCCGCCTCACGCCGCATCCGCCTGCAATCCAATGTGGCCAGCCTGCGCGTTGATCCCCGCCACGGCACCTTCACCCCCACGGGCAGCATCGACGTCGCCGCGATAGACGGCAGCCTCGCCCTGCGTCACGTCGTCAATATCCTTGGCCGCGTGCGCACCTGCACGCCGGGGCCGCGTTTTTCGGGGTACAGCGCATGCTGAAGTGCTGTGTCCTCCCGCGCCATCGCCACCGTCCCCACGGCATGACGCTGATCGAACTGGCCATCACGCTGGTCGTCGTGGCGCTGCTGGCATCGCTGGCCGTGCCGGGCTGGCAGAACCAGGTCCACCGCACGCGGCGCAGCGACGCCATCACCACGCTCGCACAACTCCAGCAGGCGCAGGAACGCTGGCGCTCGCAGCGGCCGGTCTACGCCGGTGGACTGGGCCCGGACGGACTGAATCTGCCTGCCGTCAGCCTCGCAGGCCACTACGACGTGGGCACCTCGGTCCTCCCGGACACCGCGCACCGGGACTACCGCGTCACTGCCATCGCCCGCGGCGCGCAGGCCGACGACCGCCTGTGCCGCTGGCTGGCGCTCGACGTGGACGCCGGACAGCTCCACCACCGCTCCGGCCCCGACGCGCAGCTCGCCAACACCGAGTCGCAGAACCGCCAGTGCTGGAAATCATGACCCACCCCCGCAGCGCCCGTGGCTGGAGTCTGATCGAGCTGATGCTGGCCCTCGTGCTGGGCTTGCTGCTGCTGACGGCGCTGCTGCAGCTCGCCGCCGGACAGGTGGACGAGCAGCGCCGGTTGCTGCTGGAGAGTCGCCTGACGCAAGACCTGCGCACCGCGATCGAGCTGGTGTCGCGGGATGTGCGTCGCTCCGGCTACTGGGGCGATGTGGCAGTCGGTGTATGGGACAGCGCCCGGCCGACCGCCACGCTCGCCGCCAACCCCTACCGCGGTGCCGTGCTGAACGGCCCGTCCGTCGCCCCATGGTTCGGCTACAGCTACAGCCGGGACCTCACCGAGGACCAGGTCAACAGCAACCAGGAAAAGTTCGGCCTGCGCCTCAACACGGCGAGCCAGGTCATCGAGTGGCGCCTGTCCGGCAGCGCCATCGCACCCGACGAGCGCGATCAGTGGCAGGCGCTGACCGACCCGGCGCTGCTGCGGGTCACGCGGCTGTCGATCCGGCTGGAGGAGCAGCGCCAGAGCCTGCTCGGCTACTGCCCGCTGGCCGCCTGCAGCGGTCAAGCAGGCTGCCCGCCCGAGCGCATCCAGCGCCGGATGCGCATCGAGCTGGATGCGCAGGACACCCGCGACAGCCGCGTCCAGCGCCAGCTCGCCACCGAGGCACGCCTGCGCAACGACGAGGTCAGCGGTGCGTGTCCGCTCTGAGTCGCGGCAGGGCACGGGCGGCGCCGGCACG
>JBEEMX010000179.1:0-12387 GCA_041192465.1 Pseudomonadota bacterium
TGATGATCGTGGCGTCGCTGCTGCTGGTGTCCACGTTCATGGGGTCCACGGTGGTGAGCCTGGTCGCCCGCCGCCGGTTCGAGACGCTGGAGCGCCGCCACGGCGGGCGCTGGTGGCAGGCGCTGTGGTGGTCGTTCGGTTCGACCGTGGCGGCGCTGGTGGTGATGGTGGTGAGCCTGCCGCTGTGGGTGATTCCGCCGCTGGCCTTGCTGGTGCCGCCGCTGATCTGGGGCTGGCTGACCTACCGCGTGATGGTCTACGACGCACTCGCCGACCACGCGACACACGAGGAGCGGCTGGCCGTGATGCGCCGGCACCGCACGCCGCTGCTGGTGATCGGCATTGTCTCGGGCTATCTGGGTGCCGCGCCGTCGCTGATCTGGGCGATGGGTGCGCTGGCGCTGCCGATGATGCCGCTGCTGATCCCGGTGTTCGTCTGGCTCTACACGCTGGTGTTCGTGCTGGCGTCGCTGTGGTTCACGCATTACAGCCTGGCGGCGCTTGACGCGATGCGCCGCGAACCCGCGCCGGACGTGCTGCCGCCTGTGGCGGTGCCTCCCCCGGCGTTGCCCGATTCTTCACCCACCCCCATCGCGCTCCCATGAACTTCGGCCTCATCATCATCGGCGACGAGATCCTCTCGGGCAAACGCCAGGACAAGCACCTTGCCAAGGTCATCGAACTGCTGTCGGCCCGCGGGCTGTCGCTGGCTTGGTCCACCTACGTCGGCGACGACCCGCGCCGCATCACCGAGACGCTGCGCGGCGCATTTGCCAGCGGCGACGTGGTGTTCTCCTGCGGCGGCATCGGCGCGACACCCGACGACCACACGCGCCAATGCGCGGCGGCGGCGCTGGGCGTGCCGCTCGAACTGCATCCCGAAGCCTGCGAACTCATCATGGAGCGTGTGCGCCAGATGGCGATCGAGAAGGGCTGGAGCGACGACCCGACCCACCCCGACACGATCCACCGCACGAACATGGGTGTCTTCCCGGTCGGCGCGCAGATCATCCCGAACCCGTACAACAAGATCCCCGGCTTCTCGGTCGGCGAGGTGCATTTCGTGCCCGGCTTCCCGGTGATGGCGCATCCGATGATCGAGGCGCTGCTCGACACCCGCTACGCGCACCTGCACGGCGCCGGGGTGCAGGAGGAACGCTCCATCATCGTCTACGGTTCGATGGAGGCCAGCCTCACGCCGCTGATGATCGACATCGAGGCCCGGTTCGAGGGCATCAAGGTCTTCAGCCTGCCCAGCGTGGACCACCCGGTGCATGGCCGGCACATCGAGCTGGGGGTCAAGGGCCGCCCGGGCGAGTTGCTTCTGCGCGCCTACGCTGCTCTGCGTGAGGGCCTCAACGCCCCCCATATCGAGACTGGCCCTGAAATGGTGCGTTGAGAGCGCCATATTGGTGCATTGACGCGCGGGTGCTGCACGGCGGTGCCGAAACAACCGCGGATTTCACGAGGTGAATCCGATTCGGCAACAGCGTGCAAAGCGGCCGCACGGCAATGGGTGTGGGCATGGATTCTGCTACATTGCTCGGCGGTTCTCAGGCTGCCTGAGTACTCGAAAATCCCCCTTTTTCTGACCTCGCTAGGAGCCTCCTGATGGCCAAGACCGTCGCCGACGTGATGAAGATGGTGAAGGAAAACGAAGTCAAGTTCGTTGACTTCCGTTTCACCGACACCCGTGGCAAGGAACAGCACGTCACCGTGCCCGTTTCCCACTTCGATGAAGACAAGTTCACGTCGGGTCACGCCTTCGACGGCTCGTCGATCGCGGGCTGGAAGGGCATCGAAGCGTCGGACATGCAGCTCATGCCCGACTCCAACACGGCCAACATCGATCCCTTCTTCGAAGAGACGACGATGATCCTGACGTGCGACGTCATCGATCCAGCCGACGGCAAGCCCTACGAGCGCGACCCGCGTTCGCTGGCCAAGCGCGCCGAGGCGTACATGAAGTCCACCGGCCTGGGCGACACCGCCTTCTTCGGCCCGGAACCCGAGTTCTTCGTGTTCGACAGCGTGCGCTGGGGTGCGGACATGTCCGGCTCCTTCTGCTCGATCGAGTCGGAAGAAGCCGCATGGAACACCGGCAAGGACTACGAGCACGGCAACAAGGGCTTCCGCCCGACCGTCAAGGGCGGCTACTTCCCCGTGCCGCCAGTCGATTCGGGCCAGGACATGCGCTCGGAGATGTGCCTGATCCTCGAATCGATGGGCATCCCGGTCGAAGTGCATCACCACGAAGTGGCGAACGCCGGCCAGATGGAAATCGGCACCCGTTTCAGCACGCTGATCCAGCGCGCCGACTGGGTCCAGCTCCAGAAGTACGTGATCCACAACGTGGCCGCCGCCTATGGCAAGACCGCCACGTTCATGCCGAAGCCGATCGTCGGCGACAACGGTTCGGGCATGCACGTCCACCAGTCGGTCTGGAAGGACGGCGTCAACCTGTTCGCCGGTGACGGCTACGCCGGCCTGTCGGACTTCGCGCTGTACTACATCGGCGGCATCATCAAGCACGCCCGTGCGCTGAACGCGATCACCAACCCCGGCACCAACAGCTACAAGCGCCTGGTCCCGGGCTACGAAGCCCCGGTGAAGCTGGCCTACTCGGCCAAGAACCGCTCGGCCTCGATCCGCATTCCGTACGTTGCCAATCCGAAGGGCCGCCGCGTCGAAGCGCGTTTCCCGGATCCGCTGATGAACCCGTACCTGGGCTTCGCCGCGCTGCTGATGGCCGGCCTGGACGGCGTCGAGAACAAGATCCACCCGGGCGAAGCTGCCACGAAGGATCTGTACCACCTGCCGCCGGAAGAAGACGCGCTGATCCCGACCGTCTGCTCCAGCCTCGAACAGGCGCTGGAGTATCTGGACAAGGGCCGTGCGTTCCTGACCAAGGGTGGCGTGTTCACCGACTCGTACATCGACGCGTACATCGACCTGAAGATGCAGGAAGTCCAGCGCATGCGCATGACGACCCATCCGATCGAGTTCGACATGTACTACACGCTGTGATGTCGCCGTGACCTGATCCCCGATCGGGTCTGGTGTGATGCAGAGGCGGCCCGCGGGCCGCCTTTTTCATGGGCGATACTGCCGCGATGAGCATGACTTCCCTTCACTGCACGCTGCGCACGGCGACCGTGCTGGCCCTGGTGGCCGGCGCCACAGTGGCTGGCGCCCAGGAGCGGCCGGTCTACCGCTGCCCCGGCAACCTCTACACCGACCAGTACAGCGCCAAGGAGGCGGCCGAGCTGGGCTGCAAGATGCTGGACGGCGCACCGGTCTCGGTGGTGCAGTCGTCCGTGCGGCGTGCGCCAGCGGGCGGTGGCGGAGAGGGCGGTGCCGTTCGGCCGGCCAGTGGGGCGGCGCCGGCGGTGCGCGCCAGTGGCGAGATGCGCGTCGATCCCGCGCAGCAACGCGCCCGCGACAGCGACGCCCGGCGCATCCTCGACGCCGAGCTGGCCAAGGAGGAGGAGCGGCTGGCTGCCCTGCGCAAGGACTACAACAACGGTGAGCCCGAGCGCCGCGGCGACGAGCGCAACTTTGCCCGCTACCAGGAGCGCGTGGCCGAGATGAAGTCCGCCATCGCCCGCAAGGAAGCCGACATCGCCGCCCTCAAGCGCGAACTCACCAAACTGCCCGCCCTGTGAAACTGCTCAAATCCCCCACCTCCGGCCACGCCTTCGACGCCTTCGATCACCTGGCCACGATGGTGGCGGTGCTGCGACCGGATGGGCGCTGCGTCTATGTGAATGCGGCCTTCGAAACAACCCTTGGGCTGCCGCGGCGGGCCTTGCAGCGCGGTCGGGTGTTCGACTGGTTCGTCGATCCGGCCACGCTCAAGGTGACCTTCGACGCGGTGGTGGCCAACGAATTCGCCACCGCACGGCTCGAAGCCCTGCTGCGCCGCCCGCCCAGCGCGACCACGGCCGATCCGCTGCCGGTCCACGCCATCGTCACGCAGATCGACCACGGCGAGCAGGTGCTGCTGGAACTCGTCGAGATCGAGCAGCAGACCCGCCAGGACCGCGAGGCCCGCACGCTCGACCAGGCCCGTGTCACCAAGGAGCTGATCCGCAACCTCGCCCACGAGATCAAGAACCCGCTGGGCGGCATCCGGGGCGCGGCGCAGTTGCTGGAGATGGACCTGGAGAGCAAGGCGCTGCGCGAATACACGCAAGTCATCATCCACGAGGCCGACCGGCTGCAGGCGCTGGTGGACCGGCTGCTGGCCCCGCACCGCCGCCCGCACATGGTGGCCGACGTGAACATCCACGAGGTGCTGGAGCGGGTGCGGGCGCTGATCCTGGCCGAGTTCCCCAAGGGACTGGTGGTGCAGCGCGACTACGACATCTCGCTGCCCGAGTTCCGGGGCGACCGGGAGCAGCTCATCCAGGTCGTGCTCAACATCACCCACAACGCCGCCCAGGCGCTGACCGCGCGGCGGCTGGACGACGGCGATGCCCGCATCGTCATGCGCACCCGTGCGGCGCGGCAGGTGACGATCGGGCGGCAGCGGTATCGGCTGGCACTGGAATTGCATATCGAAGACAACGGACCCGGCGTGCCGCCCGAGATCCGTGATCGCATCTTCTTCCCGCTGGTTTCCGGCCGGGACGGAGGTTCGGGCCTCGGACTGACGCTGGCACAGGACTTCATCCAGCAGCACCACGGCCTGATCGAATGCGAGAGCGAGGCCGGGCGCACGCTGTTCAAGATACAGATTCCTCTGCCCTGAGCGCACACCGCCCAACACCGCCCATGAAACCCATCTGGATCGTTGACGACGACCAATCCATCCGCTTCGTGCTGGAGAAGGCGCTCGCCCGTGAAGACCTGCCGGTGCGCAGCTTCACCAACCCGCGCGACGTGCTGACCGCGCTGGAGGACGATGCCCCGCAAGTGCTGGTCAGCGACATCCGGATGCCCGGCGGCAGCGGCATCGACCTGCTCACCAAGGTCAAGGCCCGCTACCCCGGCCTGCCGGTGATCATCATGACGGCGTATTCCGACCTGGACAGCGCCGTCTCGGCCTTCCAGAGTGGCGCCTTCGAGTACCTGCCCAAGCCCTTCGATCTGCCCAAGGCGGTGGCGCTGATCCGCCGCGCGGTGGACGAGAGCCTGCGCGAGGAGAGCGTGGACGAGGCCACCGCCGAGGTGCCCGAGATGCTCGGGCAGGCGCCGGCGATGCAGGACGTGTTCCGCGCCATCGGCCGCCTGAGCCAGAGCAACGTCACCGTGCTGATCACGGGCGAGTCCGGCTCGGGCAAGGAACTGGTGGCACGGGCGCTGCACAAGCACAGCCTGCGCGCGGGCGGTCCGTTCGTGGCGATCAACACCGCGGCGATCCCGAAGGATCTGCTGGAGAGCGAACTCTTCGGCCACGAACGCGGTGCCTTCACGGGGGCACAGGCCACGCGCCGCGGCCGTTTCGAGCAGGCCGAAGGCGGCACGCTCTTCCTCGATGAGATCGGTGACATGCCGTTCGATCTGCAGACGCGGCTGCTGCGCGTGTTGTCGGACGGCCAGTTCTACCGTGTCGGCGGGCACCAGCCGCTGAAGTCGAACGTGCGCGTGATCGCCGCGACCCACCAGCACCTGGAAGAGCGGGTGCGCGACGGTGCGTTCCGCGAAGACCTCTTTCACCGGCTCAACGTCATCCGCCTGCGCCTGCCGGCGCTGCGCGAACGGCGCGAGGACATTCCTGCGCTGGCCCGCCACTTCATGCAGCGCAGCGCCAAGGAGCTGGGCGTCGAGTCCAAGCGCATTTCCGATCTGGCGCTGCAGCAGATCGCGCTGTTCGACTTCCCCGGCAACGTCCGCCAACTGGAGAACCTCTGCCACTGGCTGACGGTGATGGCGCCTGCGCAGACCATCGACCCCAAGGATCTCACCCGCCGGTGCCAGGCCAGTCGGTACCAGCACCTGCACCGGCGCCCGTGTCGGTCGATGCCTGGCTCGATGACCTCGAACGCGAGGCCCGTTCACTGCTGGAGCAGGGCCAGACGCAGGTCTGGGACGACCTGACCCGTCTCTTCGAGGGGCGGCTGATCCAGACCGCACTGTCCATCACCAAGGGGCGGCGCATCGAGGCCGCGCACAAGCTGGGCATCGGGCGCAACACGATCACCCGCAAGATCCAGGAACTCGGGCTCGATTGACTGGAGCCGGCCAGGCTTGACCCGGACGAAGCGACAAGCCCCGGGGTTCAGCCCGGGGTCGAGCCAGATGCCCAGTCATCCGGCGCTGGCACAGCAGTTCTGCGAGACGCTGGCGCAGCAGGTGCAGCAGATGACGCTGGCTTCGCGCAACCTGCTGCACAACGACGCGCCGGCCCGGCTGGCGCAGTGGCTGCTGCAGCGCCTGCCGCAGCGCAGCGGTCAGGCCGAGTTGCGCCTGCAGGAGCGCAAGCGCGACATCGCCCAGCAGCTCGCCATGTCGCCGGAGACGCTGTCGCGGTTGATGCGCAGCTTCGAGTCGCGCGGCGTGCTGTCGGTGCGCGGTTATCAGGTGCAGGTGCGCGACGTGGCGGCACTGCGTGCGCTGGCGGGCTCGGTGGCCTGAGCCCGTCAGCCGATCAATCGAGTTCGATGCCTGGGCGGTAGTCCGCTGCCGGGATGAATTTCCAGCGGCCCGCCAGCATGCCCCCCAGCAGCGCCGCGCCACCGCAGAGCGTCACCACCGTCCAGTGCGCCAGCCACTGCCCGTCGTAAGCACCGAACATGCTGGCGCGGAAGGCCCGCACGACCCAGGTGAAGGGCAGGTAGGGGTGCAGCGCCTGGAAGAAGGGCGTGGCCAGCTCGATCGGCATGGTTGCCCCGGCCGACGACAGTTGCACGATCAGCAGCAGCACACCCAGTACCTTGCCCAGCTCGCCGAACCAGCGGATCAGCGCGAACAGGATCATCAGGAAGGTCATCGAGGCCGCTGCCACCGTGACGAGGAACGGTCCGATGTCATGCACCCGGATGCCGAGCACGCCCTGCATCATGGCCACCATCACCAGCGACTGACCGAGCACCACCGCCGTCGGCCAGGCCAGCTTGCCCAGCACTTGCCCCGAACGCCACAGCCGCGCGGTTTCCTCCGGCAGCCGGCGCAGATTGAACAGCAGGGCCGTGCTCACGGCGCCGATCCACAGCGCCATGGGCACGAAGTTGGGTGCGAAGCCGGCGCCATCGCTGCCGACCGGCGCGACGATCTCCAGCGCAGGCTCGACCGAGTCGGCCAGTCCGCGTGCGCTGCCTTCCGGTATCGGCACGTCGCCGGGCAACGCCTTGGCCAGCAGGGCCAGCCCGTCGCGCAGCTGGGCGCTGCCACTTTCCAGGCGCTTGAGGCCGCTGCCCAGTTGGCCGCTGCCACTCTGGAGCTTGCGCAGGCCATCTCCGAGGGTCTGCATGCCGCCACCCAGTTGCTGGGCGCCATGGGGCAGGGTGTCCAGGCGGCTGTCTTCCGGCAATGCGGCGGTGATCTGATGCAGTGCGCCGCTGAACTGCAGGAAGCCGCCGGTCACGCTCTGGATGCCGGTCTGAAGCTGCTGGGTGCCACCGAGCAGCCGCTGGTGGCCCTCGCGGGCCTGCCCCAGGTTCAGCCAGAGCATGCCTGCGCCACGGTCCAGAGTCTCGGCCCCTTCCGCCAGCCCATCGCCGATCAACGGAATCGACGCTGCGCTGCGCTGCAGTGTCTGGGCGCCGTTCTGGAGCTGGCGGCTGCCCTGCTGGAGCTGCTCCAGCCCCTTGCCCAGTTCGGTCTGCCCCTGCACCAGGCGTTGCACGCCACTCTTCAGGGGGTCGAGGTCCGTGGCGGCCGGACGGTGGGCATCAAGTGCGCGCAGGTTGGCCGACAACTGCCGCCATCCGCCGACAAATTGGGTGCTGCCGTCAGCGAGCTGGGCTGCGCTGCGTTGCGCCTGGGTGGTGGCCTCCGTCGCCCTGCCGATGCCCTGTGTCAGTTCGGTGGTGCCCTGTCCGGCCTGGCGTACCCCTTCGGCCAGTTGCTGGCTGCCGTCGTGCAATTGCCGGACCCGCTCTCGCAGCGTGGCCAGGTCCAGCTTGGAGCCCCGGGCCGAGGTCAGCACCATGTCCCAGCGTTGCTCGTTGAGGGCCTCGTTGACCCGGTGCGCCAGTTCGGGGGCGAAGCGCCGGGCGAAACCGGCGGCGCTGTAACTGTTGCCCTCGGAGGTGTAGATCACCAGCTTGGCAGCACCGGCCTCGCGTCCCGGCACGGCCTGCTCACTGAACTCCGGCGGGATCAGTACCGCGAAGCTCAGCTCTCCGCGCCGCACGGCACGTCTGGCGGCTTCGGTGTCGTCGAACTGCTGCCACTGGAACAGGCCCTGGCGCAGCAGCGTCTGGCTGACCTCCTCGCCCATGCGGGTGGCCTGGCCGCGCAAGACCACGCCGCGGTCGGCGTTGACCAAGCCGGCGCGCAGGGCGTGGGTGCGGGTGCTGGGATCCCACAGGCTGGACAGGCAGATCAGGGCATAAATCGCCGGAATGAACAGTGCCCCCACCACCGCCAGCGCAAAGCGCCGGTCACGCACCAGCAGATGCCAGTCTGCGCGTACCAGCAGCCGTACTCCTTGCCACCAGTCCATCGGTACTCTCTGGCGTTGATTGATCATTGTCACAAGTCTGGCTTTCGCATGCTTTCTTGGCTTTAGCACTCGCTGAGGGCGAGTGCTAAACTGGTGGGAACTCCAGGACGCAAGCACAGTCTATGTCCACCATGCAACTGCAATCGTCATCTTCCACCGCACTCTCCGTGCGCGATCCGTGGGCGCTGGTGCCCTCGCTGGGCAATCTCGACGCCTACATCAGTGCTGTCAATCGGCTACCGATGCTCTCGGCTGAAGAAGAATCGGGTCTGGCGCGCAAGCTGCGTGACAAGCAAGATCTGGACGCCGCTGGCCGGATGGTGTTGTCGCACCTGCGGCTGGTCGTGTCGGTCGCCCGTCAGTACCTTGGTTACGGCTTGCCGCACGGCGACTTGATCCAGGAAGGCAACGTCGGGCTGATGAAGGCGGTCAAGCGGTTCGACCCCGAGCAGGGCGTGCGCCTGGTCAGCTATGCGCTGCACTGGATCAAGGCCGAGATCCACGAGTACATCCTGAAAAACTGGCGCATGGTCAAGGTGGCCACCACCAAGGCGCAGCGCAAGCTGTTCTTCAACCTGCGCTCGATGAAGCGCCAGTTCAAGGGCGAAGCCGCGGACGGTGACACCCACCGCGCCAGCCTGTCCGAGGCCGAGATCGACAGGGTGGCCACGCAGCTCAATGTCAAGCGCGAAGAGGTCATCGAGATGGAGACCCGCTTCGCCGGCGGCGACGTGGCGCTCGACCCCAGCGGCGACGACGACGAGGACAACGCCTACGCCCCCATCGCCTACCTTGCCGACGACCGCGACGAGCCGACCCGCGCCATCGAGGCCCGCCGCCGCGACGAACTCGCCGGCCCCGGCCTGTTGCGTGCGCTTGACGCGCTGGATGCACGCAGCCGCCGCATCGTGGAAGAACGCTGGCTCAAGGTCAATGACGATGGCTCCGGCGGCCTGACGCTGCACGACCTGGCGGCGGAATACGGCGTCAGTGCCGAACGCATCCGCCAGATCGAGGTCGCGGCGATGAAGAAGATGAAGAAGGCGCTGGTCGAACCCGCCTGAGCGGTCGCGCACCTCACCGCTGCAGTGCATCCCTTGCTGCAGCAAACGCCCGCCAGAACCCCGCATCCTGCGCCGTCGCGAAGTTGATCCGCATCTGCGTACACGGCTGGCGGCGTGCGTGGAACAGGCTGCCGGGCGCCATCAGCCAGTCGTCGTCGAGCAGCCGCTGGGCGAGCTGCTCGGTGTCCACCCCCGTCTCGACCCAGCCGAACAGCCCCTGGGGCGGGCAGACAAACGTGCAACCCGCCCCGAGCGCCAGTTGCACGCTGCGGGTGCGCGCCGCGTCCAGCCGCGCGCAGACCCGCTCCGCGTGGCGGCGCAGTTGCCCCTGCTCCAGGCATACCGCCACCGCCTGCTCCAGCAGCGCCGGCGTGGTCAGGCTCGACAGCAGCTTCACGTCGATCAACCGCTCCACCTGCGATTCCGGCGCCGCGACGTAGCCCACCCGCCAGCCCGGCGCCAGGATCTTCGAGAACCCGCTGACGTAGAAGGTACGGCGCAAGCCGTCGAGCGCGGACAGGCGCGGTGCATGGGCCGGGGCGAGGTGGGCGTAGGTGTCGTCCTCCAGGATCTGCAGGTCGTGGTCCTGCGCGAGCTGCAGCAGGCGGTGCGCCGTGGACAGGCTGAGCATGCCGCCAGTCGGGTTGTGCAGCACCGACACCGTCACATACAGCCGCGGGCGGTGCTCCCGGGCCAGCGCGTCCATCACCGCCAGATCCGGCCCGTCCGGTCCCCGTGGCACCGGCAGCAGGCGCATCCCGAGGTGCGTCAGCCGCGCGTATTCGACCGACCAGCCCGGCTCGTCCACCAGCACCGCGTCGCCCGCGGTCAGCAGCGTGCGCGAGACCAGATCCAGCGCCTGCGTCGCACCGACCGCCGTGATGATCTGCGACGGCGTGGCGCGCACGCCGAAGTCGGCGATCCGATCGGATAGCGCAGCGCGCAGGCGCGGATCGCCGGCCGGTTCGCCGTACTGCAGTGACGCTGCGGCATCCCCGCGTCCGCGGTCTTCCGTCAGCACCTTGCGCAGCGCGCTGTGCAGCATCGGCAGGTCAAGCCAGCTCGGCGGCAGCGTGCCCAGACCGGGGCCGGGGCGCTGGCTGTTGCGGCCCAGCATCCCGCGGATGAGCGCGCTGGCGTCGAAGGGCACCGTGCGCGGCGTGGGCGTTTGCGCGGCGCGGGTGGCCGTTGGCAGATCGCGCCGCAGTTCGCGCACGAAAAAACCGCGTTGCCGGCGTGCCTCGACCAGCCCCTGCGCCAGCAACTGGTCGTAGGCGGCCACGACGGTGTGCGGGCTGACCGCGTGCCGCTGCGCGCAGTCGCGCACCGAGGGCAGCCGAGCACCGGGCGCGAGCAGGCGGTGGCGGATCTGCTGGGCGAAGTGGGCAGCGAGCTGTTCGGCCAGGGTCTGGTCGCTGTGGCGGCTGAGTTGCAGGGTGTGCATGGCGGGATGTGTCGCTGCGGCCAACAGTACAGTGGTGGACAGTGTTGGTCCGAAGTGTACTGGTGCTGTGCTGCTCCGGCGCCCTAGACTGACGGGCATGTTCCCCATGTTCACCCTCACCGCCGCCGACTACCTCGCCCTGCTCGCGCTCGGCATGGCCATGTCGTTCACCCCCGGCCCGAACACCACGCTGTCCACCGCGCTGGCCGCCAACCTGGGTCTGCGGCGGGCGCTGCGCTTCTGTCTGGCGGTGCCGGTGGGCTGGGCGCTGATGCTGGGGCTGTGCAGCGTCGGGCTGGGGGCGGCGATCCAGGCCCAGCCGGTGCTGCGGCTGGGCATCAAGGGGATCGGCCTGGGCTACCTGCTGTGGCTGGCGTGGAAGCTCACGCGCACGGCGCAGCTCGGGCAGATCGACGCGGCGCGCCTGGCGTGGTTCAACCGGGGCATGGCGGCGGTGCTGGTGCTGACCGCCCTGTGGATGGGGCAAGCATGAGCATGGGCATGAAGCACTTGTCGGCCGAACACCGCGGCCTGTTGCTGGGCCTGCTGGGGGTGGCGATCTTCGCGCTGACGCTGCCGATGACGCGGCTGGCGGTCGGCCCGATCGGGGTGCCGCAACTGCCGCCGCTGTTCGTCACGGCTGGCCGGGCGGCGGGCGCGGCGCTGCTGAGCGTGGTCTATCTCTGGCTGACGGGCGCGCCCTGGCCGACGCGGCGTGACGCGCTGCCGCTGGTGGTGTCGGCGCTGGGCACGGTGGTGGGGTTTCCGCTGTTCATCGCGCTGGCGCTGCGCGAGGTGCCGGCGATGCACGCGGCCGTCATCACCGGCGTGCTGCCCTTGTTCACCGCGGCGGTGGCGGCGTGGCACCTGCGCCAGCGGCCGTCGAACGGGTTCTGGGCGTGTGCGGTGCTGGGCTGCGTGCTGGTGCTGGCCTTCGCTGCCGTGCAGGGCGGGGGGCATCTGGTGCCGGCGGACGGTCTGCTGCTGCTGGCGATGGGCAGTGCCGCGGTCGGCTATGTCGCCGGGGCCAAGCTGTCGCAGCGTTGGCGGGCCGAGCATGTCATCTCGTGGGTGCTGGTCATCAGCCTGCCGCTGACCGCCCCCGTGGCGTGGTGGACGCAACCCGCCGTGCCGGGCGACATTTCCACCGCCGCCTGGGCCGGCTTCGCCTACGTCACGGTGTTCTCGATGTGGCTGGGTTTCTTCGCCTGGTACCGCGGGCTGGCGCTGGGCGGCATGGTGCGGGTCAGCCAGGTGCAGATGGTGCA
>JBEEMX010000180.1:0-6609 GCA_041192465.1 Pseudomonadota bacterium
GAGGCGCTGACCAACATCCAGAAGCACGCGCAGGCGTCGGAGGTCGTGCTGACCCTGGTGTTTTCCAAGGGCGGGGTGCTGCTGCGCGTGCAGGACAATGGCGTCGGTTTCGACACCAACGCGGTGCTGCACCACCCGAGCCGGGGCATTGGCCTGCGCAACATGCGCGAGCGGCTGGACTCGATCGACGGGCAGCTTGGCGTGCAGTCCCGGCCCGGCACCACCGTGGTGCTGGCCGAGGTGCCGGAGTCCGCGGTCCTGCGTTTTGCCAGCGCCTAGCGTTGCCCCGCCCCTTTCCACTTCCCCCAGCGGTTCTGCCACCGCCGCCCGACATGACAACATCCCGCATCCGCCTGCTGATCGTGGACGACCACGCCGTCGTGCGCGACGGGTTGAAGGCCGTGTTCAGCCTGGTGGACGATCTGGAGGTCATCGCCGAGGCGGGCACGGGGGCCGAAGCGATGGCCTGCGCCCGCCAGCACGATCCGGACGTGGTGCTGATGGACATCGGGATGCGGGGCGAGAACGGCATCGAGCTGGCGGCGCGCCTGATCGACGAGAACCCGGAGCGCGCCGTGCTGATGCTGACGATGCACGACGGGTTGGAACACGCCCAGCGTGCGCTGAAGGCCGGCGCCCGCGGCTATGTGCTCAAGGACTCGCGCTCGGCCGAGATCGTCGGCGCGATCCGCACGGTGCATGGTGGCGGCACCTACCTCAGCCCTTCGATCGCGCAGGCGCTGTTCCGTGCGCCGCAGGCCCGGCCGATGCTCTCCGACCGCGAGCAGCAGATCCTGAGCTTCCTCGGCCAGGGCCACCCGAGCAAGGTCATCGCCAGCGCACTGGACCTGAGCGTGCGTACGGTCGAATCGCACCGCCAGAGCATCCGCCGCAAGCTCAATCTGGCGGGGCAGGCGGAGCTGATCAAGTACGCGGTGGAGCACGCCGGGCGATCCGGGTGATACCGGACAGGGTTTGTGCGGGGTGGGTTTACGTGTGCGTAAAGCCGCTAGCTCAGTGTGCGTAGTCAGACGGTAGCGAGGCGCAAGGGCGGCGGCCACACTGCGGCACTGGATTTCCACCCTGCACCACGTCGCCTCACCTCCGGAGACTGCCCCATGAACACCGCTGCCCAGACCTTCCGCGTCGCCTTCACCACCCTGGCCCTGGCCAGCGCGCTGTCCCTGGCCCATGCGGCCGAGCCGATCAAGATCGGCGTGTCCGGCCCGTTCACGGGTGGCTCGTCGTCGATGGGCGTGAGCATGCGCGACGGGGTGCGGCTGGCCACCGACGAGATCAACAAGGCCGGTGGCGTGCTGGGCCGCCAGATCCAGCTCGTCGAGCGCGACGACGAGGCCAAGAACGAGCGCGGCGTGCAGATCGCCCAGGAAATGATCAGCAAGGAGAAGGTTGCCGCCACGGTGGGCTACATCAACACCGGCGTGGCGCTCGCCTCGCAGCGTTTCTACCAGGAAGCCAGGATCCCGGTGATGAACAACGTCGCCACCGGCTCGCTGGTCACGCACCAGTTCGACGACCAGCCTGAGAACTACATCTTCCGCAACGCCGCGCACGACAGCATCCAGGCGCCGATGATCGTGGAAGAGGCCGTGGCCCGCCGCGGCTTCAAGAAGGTCGCCATCCTCGCCGACTCGACCAACTACGGCCAGCTCGGCCGCGCTGACCTGGAGAAGGCGCTCGAACTCAAGGGCATCAAGGCGGTGGCGGTGGAGAAGTTCAACATCAAGGATGTGGACATGACGCCGCAGTTGCTCAAGGCCAAGGAAGCTGGCGCCGACGTGGTGCTGACCTACGCCATCGGCCCGGAGCTGGCGCAGATCGCCAACGGCATGACCAAGCTCGGCTGGAAGGTGCCGATGATCGGCTCGTGGACGCTGTCGATGGCCAACTTCATCGACAACGCCGGCCCCGGCGGTGAAGGCGCGCGCATGCCGCAGACCTTCATCCAGGAGCCGACGACGCCCAAGCGCCAGTCCTTCATCATCAGCTACCTGAAGACCTTCAACCCGAAGAACGCCCGCATCGACTCGCCGGTCTCGGCCGCGCAGGGCTATGACTCGGTCTACCTGCTGGCCGCCGCGATCAAGCAGGCCGGCTCCACCGACGGCCCGAAGATCAAGGCCGCGCTGGAAGACCTGAAGACGCCCGTGGACGGCGTCGTGACGACCTACAACAAGCCCTTCACCGCCAAGGACCACGAGGCCATCACCGCCAACATCCCGGTGTTCGGCGAGGTCAAGGGCCAGCGCGTGGTCTACGCCTACGAAGGCGACTTCAAGAAGGCGTCGGAAGTGCGCGTCAAGGACGTGAACGCCAAGGGCGCGCTGGTCGTCAAGAAGTAAGCGCCGCCCGACCGCCACGTCCGCCGCTGCCCGCCCCCGCCGAGACCCCGCCATGCAGATCTTCACCCAACTCGTGTTCAGCGGCATCGCGCTGGGCATGATCTACGCCGTCATCGCCTTCGGCTACCAATTGACGTTCGCCACCTCCGACACGCTGAACTTCGGCCAGGGCGATGCCCTGATGCTGGGGGCGCTGGTCGGGCTGTCGCTGGTGGGCTGGGGCGTCAACTACTGGCTGATGATCCCGCTGGTGTGCCTGTTCGGGGTGGTGCAGGGCGCGGTGGTGGAGCGCATCGGCGTGCGGCCCGCGATCAAGATGAAGTCCGAGTTCGGCTGGATCATGTCCACCATCGCACTCGGCATCATCTTCAAGAACGTCGCCGAGAACGTCTGGGGCCGCGACGACCTGAAGTTCCCGTCGCCGCTGCCGGAAGCACCGCTGCACTTCCTCGGCGCCAACGTGCTGCCGATGGAAATCCTGGTGGTGGTGGGCGCGCTGCTGATGATGCTGGCGGTGGAGCTGTTCAACCGCCGCTCCATCTACGGCAAGGCGGTCGTCGCCACCTTCAACGACCGCGACGCCGCCAAGCTCATGGGCATCAACACGGGGCTGGTGATCACGTTCTCGTATGCGCTGTCGTCGCTGACCGCCGCGTTCGCCGGCGTGCTGATCGCGCCGCTGACGCTGACCGGCGCCACGATGGGCTCGGTGCTCGGCCTGAAGGCGTTCGCGGTGGCCATCATCGGCGGGCTGACCAGCGGCATGGGCATCGTGGTCGGCGGCGTCATCCTCGGCGTGGCCGAGACGACCACCGGCTTCTATCTCTCCACCGGCTACAAGGATGTGCCCGGTCTGGTGCTGCTGCTGATCGTGCTGGCCGTCAAGCCCGCGGGTCTGTTCGGCAAGTCGGCGATCAAGAAGGTCTGAACGGATACCCGACAACATGAAGCCCCAACAACTCATCGCCGCGGCGGTCGCGGTGGCGGCGCTGGTCGCCTTCCCGGTCGCGGTCGGCAACCCGTACTACATCCACCTGGTCGAGACCATCATGATCTACGCGATCGTGCTGTTCGGCCTCGACATCGTCGTCGGCTACACGGGCCAAGTCTCGCTCGGCCACGCCGGCCTGTTCGGCATCGGCGCCTACACGGCCGGCGTGCTGGTGATGAAGCTCGGCGCGTCGCTGTGGCTCACGCTGCCGGCGGCCATCGCCATCACCGCCGGCTTCGGCGCGCTGCTGGCGCTGCCGGCGCTGCGGGTCAGCGGGCCGTACCTGGCGATGGTGACGCTGGCCTTTGGCACCATCATCCAGATCCTCATCAACGAGATGACCTTCCTCACCGAAGGCCCGATGGGCATCACGCTGACCAAGCCCAGCCTGTTCGGTCACCGGCTGAACGAGACCGAGTACTTCTGGGTCGTGGTGGTGATGCTGCTGGCTTCGCTGGTCTTCGTCCACCGCGTGCTGCGCTCGCACCTGGGCCGGGCGTTCGAGGCGCTGCGTGGCAGCCCGGTGGCGTCGGACTGCATGGGCGTGTCGGTCTACAAGTACAAGGTCTATGCCTTCGTCATCAGCGCCGGTCTGGCCGGGCTGGCGGGCGCGCTGTACGCCTACTCCGAGCAGTACATCTCGCCCAACACCTACAACTTCGAGCAGACCGTGCTGTTCCTGCTGGCCGTCATCATGGGCGGCCGCAAGACCCGCACCGGCGCGCTGCTGGGCGCCACCATCATCGTGATGCTGCCCAAGCTGCTCGATGACCTGGGCCTGTTCCGCATCGTCTCGGTGCTGCTGGCGGTGGTCGTGGCGATCGCCGTGGGGGTGGCGTACAAGCGCGGCAAGTTCACGTTGAAGGACGCCCTGATCCCCGTGGTCGGCAGCGTCGCGCTGGCCGGGCTGTCGTTCAAGCTGCAGACCATGACCGACTGGCGTCTGTCGGTGTTCGGGCTGATCACGCTGTTCGTCGTGTACTACCTGCAGGACGGCATCGTCGGCTTCGTGCGCAATGCGCTGAACCTGCGTGGCCACGGCGCCACCGATGCCGACGAGGCCGCGCAGATGGCGCCGAACGGCGATGCGCTCAGCCAGGCAGCCGGGCGCGGCGATGGCGGCACGCTGCTGGAAGCCAAGGGCATCCTGATGCAGTTCGGCGGTCTGAAGGCGCTGAACGACGTGGACCTGACCATCCGCCGCGGCACCATCCACGGCCTGATCGGCCCGAACGGCTCGGGCAAGAGCACGATGATGAACGTGCTCACCGGCATCTACGTGCCGACCGCCGGCAGCGTGCGCTTCGCCGGCACCGCGCAGGTGGGCCGCACCTCGTCCGACATCGCGCTGTCCGGCATCGCCCGCACGTTCCAGAACGTCCAGCTCTTCGGCGAGATGACCGCGCTGCAGAACGTGATGGTCGGCCTGCACCACACCTTCCACAGCACGCTGCCCGAGGTGGCGCTGCACCTGCCGCGTTACCTGCGCGAGAACCACGACGCCAGCGCCCGGGCGACCGGCCTGCTGCGCTTCGTCGGCCTGTCCGATCTGGCAGGCGAGGAAGCGCGCAACCTGCCGTATGGCAAGCAGCGCCTGCTGGAAATCGCCCGTGCGCTGGCGCTGGACCCGCAATTGCTGCTGCTCGACGAACCCGCGGCCGGCCTGACCGCCCCCGACATCCAGGAGCTGCTGGCGATCATCCAGAAGATCCGCGAACACGGCGTGACCGTGATCCTGATCGAGCACCACATGGACGTGGTGATGCGCCTGTGCGACACGGTGTCGGTGCTCGACTTCGGCCAGAAGATCGCCGAGGGCGTGCCCGCCGCGGTGCAGGCCGACGAAAAGGTCATCGAAGCCTACCTCGGCGGCCAGGCGGCCTGACCGGCCTGAACAGGATTCCCACCATGCTGAAGATCCAGAACCTCAGTGCCGGCTACGGCAAGGTCCAGGTGCTGCACGGCATCTCCATCGACGTGCCCCGCGGGCAGGTGGTGACGCTGATCGGCTCCAACGGCGCCGGCAAGACCACGACGATGCGCGCCGTCAGCGGCATGATCGCGCCCACCGGCGGCGAGATCACGCTCAATGGCGAGCGCATCGATGGCCAGGAACCCTTCCACATCGCCCGGCGCGGGCTGGCGCATTCACCGGAAGGCCGCCGGGTGTTCGCCACGATGACCGTGTCCGACAACCTGCTGCTCGGCGCCTTCCCGCGCATGACCGGCGCCCGGCCCCGCGGCGATGTGGCGCAGGATCTGGAGCGGGCGATGGAGCTGTTCCCGCGCCTGAAGGAGCGCCGCCAGCAGCTCGCCGGCACGCTCTCCGGCGGTGAGCAGCAGATGCTGGCGATGGCGCGGGCGGTGATGCTGAACCCCGACGTGGTGCTGCTCGACGAGCCGTCGATGGGCCTTGCGCCGATCCTCGTGGAAGAGGTCTTCCGCATCATTGCGCGGCTGAAGAGCGAGGGCGTGACGATGCTGCTGGTCGAGCAGTTCGCGGCGGCGGCGCTGGCGGTGGCCGACTATGGCTATGTGCTGGAGAACGGCCGCATCAATGTCCATGGCCCGGCGGAGAAGCTGCGCAACGACCCGGCGGTCAAGGCGGCTTATCTGGGTGGCGGTCACTGACGACGGGCTGACAGAATGGGGCATGACCACGCCCCCGCTCTCGCCCTCCTCCACGCTCGACGCGCTGCGCCGGGCGCCGTTCCACCTCGATGACACGGGCATCGCCTGGGTCGCCGACAAGCTGCGCACGCTCACCACCGAGCAGAAGGTGCGCCAACTCTTCAATGTCGCCGCCCATGGCGATGACGCGGCGCAAGTGGCCGCCCTCTCCGCGCTCGGCGTCGGCGGCGTCACCCGCTTCGGCGGCACGGACCTCGACGCGAGCTGGCGCGCCACCCGCGGCCTGATCGAACGCAGCGAGATCCCCTTGCTCATCAGCGGCGACATCGAGGGCGGTGCGATCGGCCTGCCGTTCGGCTCGGCGCTGCCCAACCAGCTCGGACTGGCGGCGACCGGCTCCACCGCGCTGGCCGAGGAGGCGGTTGCCGTGCTCGCTGCCGAGGCGCGGGCGATGGGCTACAACTGGACCTTCACGCCGGTCACCGACCTCAACGCCGCCTTCCGCAGCGCCATCGTCGCCACCCGCTCCTACGGCTCGGACCCGGACACCGTCCTCGCTCAGGCCCGCGTCAACGTCGCCACCTTCCAGCGCCACGGCATCGCCGCCACCGCCAAGCACTGGCC
>JBEEMX010000181.1:0-6604 GCA_041192465.1 Pseudomonadota bacterium
CGAACGGGGGCGTCGTCACCAGCGGTGGGCGCGTGCTGTGTGTGACCGCGCTGGGCGACTCGGTGCGCAATGCGCAGCAACGGGCCTATGACGCGGCACAGGGCATCCAGTACGCCGGCATGCAGTACCGCCACGACATCGGCTACCGCGCCATCAAGCGCACGCAGCAAGTCTGAGCCCGGACGCCTGATGACGATCACCGACGACGCAACGCTGTCCAACGCCGAGGTGCGGGCCTACCTGCTGGGCCTGCAGCAGTCGATCTGCGACACCGTGGGTGCCGAGGATGGCCAGGCGTTCATCACCGACGCCTGGGAGCGCCCGCCCGGCGGCAAGCTCGAAGGCGCGGGCATCACCCGGCTGATCGAGAACGGTGGCCTGCTGGAGCGTGGCGGCTGTGCGTTTTCGCAGGTACGCGGCACGGCGCTCCCGACCTCGGCGACCCAGCACCGGCCCGAGCTGGCCGGCGCACCCTTCGAGGCGATGGGCGTGTCGCTGGTGTTCCATCCGCGCAACCCCTATGTGCCGACGGTCCACATGAACGTGCGCATGCTGTCGGCGACGCCCGCGGAAGGGCCGCTGGCGGGTCAGACCGTGCGCTGGTTCGGTGGCGGCATGGACCTGACGCCGTACTACGGGTTCGAGGACGACGCGGTGCAGTTCCACCGTGCCTGCCATGACGCGTTGGCGCCGCACGACCCGGCGCTGTATCCGCGTTTCAAGACGTGGTGCGACGATTACTTTTTCCTGAAGCACCGCAACGAGCCGCGTGGCATCGGCGGCATCTTCTTCGACGACTTCTCGGCCCTCGGTGCGCAGGGCAGTTTCGCGATGCTGAAGGACGTGGGCGACGCGCTGCTCAAGGGCTGGCTGCCGATTGCGCAGCGCCGCCGCGACACGCCGTATGGAGAACGCGAGCGCGATTTCCAGGCGTACCGGCGCGGGCGCTACGTCGAGTTCAACCTCGTCTGGGACCGCGGCACGCTGTTTGGCCTGCAGTCGGGCGGGCGCACCGAGTCGATCCTGATGTCGATGCCGCCGCAGGTCACCTGGCGCTACCAGTGGGCGCCCGAGCCGGGCACACCCGAGGCGCGTCTGTACACCGATTTCCTGCGCCCGCGTGACTGGCTGGCGGAGTTCGATGGCCGCTGAACCCCGGCGCATCGGGCTCTACGGCGGCAGCTTCGACCCGGTCCACCAGGCACACCGCACGCTGGCCGACACCGCCTTCGCCCAGCTCGCGCTGGACGAATTGCGCTGGATCCCGGCCGGTCAACCGTGGCAGAAAACCCGCCGTCTGGCGCCCGCCGAACACCGCGCCGCGATGGTCGGGCTGGCAATCGGCGACAATCCCGCTTTCGTGCTCGAAAAGTGCGAGGTCGAACGGTCTGGTCCGAGCTACACGCTGGACACCGTGACACTGCTGCAGCAGCGCGAAACACACCCGGCCCGCTGGTTTCTGGTCATCGGGCAGGACCAGCTGGCGGGCTTCTGCACCTGGCATGGCTGGGCCGATTTGCTGCAGCGGGTGACGCTGGCGGTGGCGGGGCGCGCAGGCGTTCCGGTGCAGGCCCCGAACGAACTACTGAACACCGGACACCGCATCGTGGCACTCGACATGCCGTCGATGGCGGTGTCTTCGACAGAGCTGAGAACCCGGTTGGCCGCAGGCGAGCCGGCCCTTTCACTGGCGCCCCGGATGGTGGCGCCCGACGTGGCGCGCTATATTGATCGCCACGGGCTGTACCGATCCCACCATCCACACTCTGGTTTTCCCCCTCAATCCTGAATCCTCTGGAACAAGAACGGCGCTGAATGGACATCCGCAAGCTGCAACGCACCATCGTCGATGGACTCGAAGATGTGAAGGCCCAAGACATCGTGGTCTTCAACACCGAACACCTCTCGGCGATGTTCGAGCGCGTCGTCATCGCCTCCGGCACGAGCAACCGGCAGACCAAGTCGCTCGCCGCCAGCGTGCGCGAAAAGGTCAAGTCGCTGGGCGGCGACGTCCTGAGCGTCGAGGGCGAGGACAACGGGGAATGGATCATCGTGGACTGCGGCGCGGCCGTGGTGCATGTCATGCAACCCGCCATCCGTCAGTACTACCACCTCGAAGAGATCTGGGGCGGCAAACCGGTGCGCCTGAAGCTCGCCAGCGCCACGCAAGGGCTGGTCAAGGCTTCGCGCGACGAGGACGAAGACGAGGACGACGCCCCGACGGCACCTGCCCGCAAGGCTGCGCCGCGCAAGCGTTCGTCGTCGGCATCCGAAGCGGCGGCTGACGTGAAGAAGCCGGCGGCCAAGAAGGCACCGGCACGCAAGACCGCAGCGACCACCGCCACGGGCACCCCCGCCCGCAAGGCACTGGCCCGCAAGACGGCCACTGGTGCAACCGCAACCCCGAAGCTCAAGACCATCGTGGTCAACGCGCCCGACCGCGAGCGCAAGCCCGGCACCCGCAAGAAGGCTGCGCCCGCCAAGCGCACCTGAACCGCGCTGGCCCTTGAAGCTCTACCTCGTCGCGGTCGGCCAGAAGATGCCGGAATGGGCGGAGACGGCCTACGCGGACTACGCCAAGCGTTTTCCGCCGGACTGCCGTCTCGAACTCAAGGCGGTCAAGACCGAACCGCGCACCAGCGGCAAGCCGGTCGAGGTGCTGATGGCGGCCGAGCGGGTGCGCATCGAGGCGGCCCTGCCAAAAGGGGTGCGCCGCGTCGTGCTCGACGAGCGTGGCACGCGGGTGACAACGGTGGCGCTCGCCGAGCGCCTCAAGGCCTGGCAACACGACGGCCGTGATGTCGCGCTGCTCATTGGCGGTCCGGACGGGCTGGACCCTGAGCTGCGCGCCAGCGCGGACGAGTTGCTGCGCCTGTCGGACCTGACGCTGCCGCACGCCTTCGCGCGCGTGATGCTGGCCGAGGCGCTCTACCGGGCGTGGTCGGTCACGGTCGGACACCCTTACCACCGCGAATGAACCGGCGCTGATCCCGCCGAGCCGACGATGACCCGCTGGATCTACCTCGCCTCGCAAAGCCCGCGCCGCCGCCAGTTGCTCGACCAGATCGGCGTGCAGCACGAGCTGCTGCTGCCCGGCCCGGACGAGGACGCCGAGGCGCTCGAAACCGTGCGCCCGAACGAAGCGCCGCGGGCCTACGTGCAGCGCGTGACGCTGGCCAAGCTGGACGCCGCCCGGGCCCGCCTGCAGCGCATCGGCCTGCCAGCCGCGCCCATCCTCTGCGCCGACACGACCGTGGCGCTCGGTCGCCGCATCCTGGGCAAACCGGCCGACGCCGACGATGCCTGCGAGATGCTCGGCGCGCTGGCCGGACAGGAACACCGCGTCCTCACCGCCGTGGCGCTGGCCGATGGCGGGCGCGTGCTGCAATGCCTCAGCGTTTCGCGCGTGCGGTTCGCGCCGGTGGACGCGGCGCGCATTGCTGCCTACGTCGCCAGCGGCGAGCCCATGGGCAAGGCCGGCGCCTATGCCATCCAGAGTGGCGCGGCCACCTGGGTCGAACGGATCGCCGGCAGTTATTCGGGCATCATGGGATTGCCCCTGTTCGAGACAGCCCGTCTGCTGCGGGACGCGGGCTGGTCCCTCTGAACCCACAAGAACATTGAAAAGTCCCATGCAAGACATCTTGGTGAACTGGTCGCCGCAGGAGACGCGCGTGGCCATCGTCGAACACGGCGCGGTGCAGGAACTGCACGTCGAGCGCACGCTGGAGCGCGGCCTCGTTGGCAACATCTACGCCGGCAAGGTCGCCCGCGTGCTGCCGGGCATGCAGAGCGCCTTCGTTGATATCGGGCTGGAGCGTGCCGCCTTCCTGCACGTGGCCGATGTGCAGGTCGCCGGCCAGACGGGCCGCGGTCACCACGCCGAGAACGGCACCATGCCGCCGATCGAGAAGCTGGTCTACGAAGGCCAGACGCTGGTGGTGCAGGTCATCAAGGATCCCATCGGCACCAAGGGTGCGCGGCTGTCCACCCAGGTCAGCGTGGCCGGGCGGCTGCTGGTCCACCTGCCGCAGGACGACCACATCGGCATCTCGCAGAAGATCGGTTCGCACGAGCTGCGCGAACAACTGCGCCAGCGCATGGGCGTGCTGGTCGGCAACCGGGACACGGGCGGCGGGGGCGGTTTCATCCTGCGCACCAACGCGGAAGACGCCACCGACGATGCGCTGGCCGAGGACATTGCCTACCTGCGCAAGACCTGGGTCACGATCCGCGCCGCTGCCCTGAAATCGCCGCCCGGCTCGCTGCTGCACGAGGATCTGAATCTGGTGCAGCGCGTGCTGCGCGATCTGGTGGACGAGCGCACGGCGACCATCCGCATCGACTCCGGGATGCAGTTCGACGCGCTGCGCAGCTTCGGCCAGCAGTTCACGCCGAGTTCGGTCAACCGCTTGCAGCACTACAAGGGCGAGCGGCCGATCTTCGACCTGTTCAGCATCGACCAGGAGATCGAGAAGGCACTGGCGCGGCGCGTCGATCTGAAGTCGGGCGGCTACCTCGTCATCGACCAGACCGAGGCGTTGACGACGATCGACGTGAACACGGGCGGCTACGTCGGTGCCCGCAACTTCGACGACACGATTTTCAAGACCAACCTGGAAGCGGCGCAGGCCATTGCGCGGCAGTTGCGGCTGCGCAACCTGGGCGGGATCATCATCCTCGACTTCATCGACATGACCCGCGCTGACCACCAGGAGCAGGTGGTGTCGGAATTGCGCAAGCAGCTCGCCCGCGACCGCACCAAGATCACGATCAGCGGCTTCACGCAGCTCGGTCTGATCGAGATGACCCGCAAGCGCACCCGCGAATCGCTGGCGCACATGCTTTGCCAACCCTGTCCCACCTGTGGTGGACGGGGGCAGGTGAAGACACCGCGCTCGGTCTGCTACGACATCCTGCGCGAGATCCTGCGCGAGGCGCGGCAGTTCAATCCGAAGGAGTTCCGCGTCATCGCGTGTCCTTCCGTGATCGAGATGCTGCTCGACGAGGAAAGCACGCACCTGGCGGGCCTGAGCGACTTCATCGGCAAGCCGATTTCGCTGCAGGCGGAGGCGGCGGTGAATCCGGAGCAGTACGACATCGTGCTGATGTAACGGGTTGGGTGCTGATCCTTCAGGGTGGGTTTCAGCGTTTGTCGCCTCTGCGCAGGCGCTTCAATTCCGATTGAACGGACCGGATGCGTGCTGCCAGTGCCGGCCATGCCAGGTAGAGCGCCTTGCGCAGCCGCCAGCCCTGCGGAAGCGAGGAGGGTTGCAGCGCCTGCTTCAGCCGTGCGGCGGCCCCTGGGGCATCAAGCAGCGAGGCGACGAACTGCTCGCGCCGGTATTCGCGCTCGGTGGCGCGTTGGACCGTGTCCAGGCAACCAGCCGTTTCGGCGTCATGCAACCACTGCTGGTGCAACGCCACATGCAGCACGTTCAGGCGCCTCAGCCAAGCGAGAAAGTGCTCGCCCGTGAAGTCCCGCATCCGGTCCGACACGCCACCGCGGCGGTAGCGCACCAGCGGCGCGTCGAGTGTGCAGGCACCGCCGCTGCACAGCGCCCGCAGCAGGTTGACCTGATCCTCGTAGCCGACCTGCGGCAGCAAGGGGCCGAAGCGCGTGAACAGGCGTTTGGTGAAGGCATGGCCGGCGCCGACCACATAGGGTCGCCGCCGTGCCCAGTCCTGCACGCTGTGCCATTGCGACAGGTCATCGACGCGCAGCACGCCGTGGTCCTCGCCGTTGGCGCCCATGTCGTGGAGGTGGCAGGCGATCAGGTCCAGCCGTTGCCCGGACGCATCCCAGGCTTGTGCGACCTGGGCGACGCGATCGGGCAGCGAGAGGTCATCCCCGGCCATCATGACGAGCAGCTCTCCACGAGCCACCCGAGTGACCTCGTTGAAGTGGCCGTTGATGCCGAGGTTGCGCGGGTTGCAGCGCACGGTGACCTGGTGCGGCCCTTGGTAGGCGGCGGCCAGTGCCTGCATGCGCACCAGGGTGTCGTCAGGCGAGGCGTCGTCGGACAGCAGGATCTCGATCGGCTCGCACACCTGCGCCAATGCACTGCGCACAGCCTCTTCGATCGTGCGGGACTGGCGGTAGCCGAAGACCACCAGCGTGATGCGTGGCGCGGACACGGGGGCGGTCATCGACGCGGGCCGACGATGTCACGCAGGGCGCTGATGACCTGATCGACCTCGGCCTCGGTGTGGACCGGGCTGATCGGCAGGCTGAGCACCTCGTGCTGCAGGGCGCTGGCGATGGGCAGGGCGGGCCAGGCGCGGCCGGCGTAGGCGCGTTGCTCGTGGCAGGCGATGGGGTAGTGGACCAGCGTCGTGACGCCGCGTTCGGCCAGCGCCTGTTGCACGCGGTCGCGTTCCTGGACGCGAATGACGAACAGGTGCCAGACCGGCTCGCAGTGCTCGACTGTGTGAGGCAACCCGACGTTCACGTCGGCCAGGCCCGCGAGGTAACGCTGCGCGAGGCGGTGCCGCACGGCGTTTTCCGCGTCCATCGCGGGCAGCTTGACCCGCAGCATAGCCGCCTGCAGCTCGTCGAGGCGGGAGTTCACCCCGATCGATTCGTGGTGGTACTTGCGGGTAG
>JBEEMX010000182.1:0-6586 GCA_041192465.1 Pseudomonadota bacterium
GGTCACCGGCAAGGTCAGGGCGGGGCATGTGATCATCAACGGCAACGTTATCGGCCCGGTGCTGTCTGACGAGTTGCTCGAACTGCAACCCAAGGCGTCGATCGTCGGTGATGTGCGCTATGAAGTGCTTGAAATGCACCAGGGCGCCACCATTGATGGTGAACTGAGGCCGCTGAAGGCCGACGACAAACCCGGCCTCAAGCTGGCGGCTTTGAAACAGGGATAATCGCATTGTCGGGAGTCCGACGAAGGAGCCATCGATGAGCGCAGTTGCTGAAGTCACCCAAACCCCGGTCACGTTCGATGAGCCGCCCGTGCCGCTCGTCTTCACGGACAGCGCGGCCAGCAAGGTCAAGGAGCTGGTCGACGAAGAGGGCAACCCCGAGCTCAAGCTGCGGGTCTTCGTACAGGGCGGCGGTTGCTCGGGCTTCCAGTACGGCTTCACGTTCGACGAGATCGTCAACGACGACGACACGCAGATGAGCAAGAACGGCGTCACGCTGCTGATCGACGCGATGAGCCTGCAGTACCTGACCGGCGCCAAGATCGACTACAAGGAAGATCTGCAAGGTTCGCAGTTCGTGATCCAGAACCCGAATGCCACGACCACCTGTGGCTGTGGGTCGAGCTTCTCGGCCTGACCGAATCTGGTAAAGCTGCGTGAAGCCGCCTCCGGGCGGCTTTGTTGTTTCGACCTGCGCACTGTGCTTCCCCTATCATTGAATCCGTGCTGCACGAACCCCATTCCTCCGCCACTGCCGGCACCGCCGCCGCTGCTGCAGTCAGACCGCCGCTTGTTGAGCTGCGCGGCGTGACCTGCGGCTATGGAGACCGCACCATCCTGAAGGACGTGAATTTGACCGTTCCCCGCGGGTCAGTGGTGGCGTTCATGGGCACCTCGGGCGGCGGCAAGACGACGGTGCTGCGCCTGATCGGTCGGCAACTGGGCGTCATGTCCGGGCAGGTACTGTTCGACGGTGCGGATGTCGCCGGGCTGGACCGTGCCGGTCTGATGGCGATACGCAGGCGCATGGGCATGCTGTTCCAGTTCGGCGCGCTGTTCACCGACTTGTCGGTGTTCGACAACGTGGCCTTTCCCTTGCGCGAGCACACCAATCTGACCGAAGCGATGGTTCGTGATCTGGTGCTGATGAAGCTCAACGCGGTCGGCTTGCGCGGTGCGCGCGATTTGCTGCCGAGCCAGATTTCAGGCGGCATGGGCCGGCGGGTGGCGCTGGCCCGTGCGGTTGCGCTCGACCCGGAGCTGATCATGTACGACGAACCGTTCGCCGGTCTGGATCCGATCTCGATGGGTGTGGCGGCGCGGCTGATCCGTGAACTGAACGACGCACTCGGCGTGACCAGCATCGTCGTCTCGCACGACGTGGACGAAACCTTCTCGATCGCCGACCACGTGGTCTTCATCGCCAACGGCGGCATCGCTGCGCAAGGCACGCCCGACGAACTGCGCCACACCGATGACCCGCTGGTGCGCCAGTTCGTCGATGCTGCGCCGGACGGCCCAGTGCGGTTCCATTACCCGGCTGCTGCAATCGGCGAGGACTTCGGGCTGCACGGAGGTGTGCGGTGAGCGGTGCGGTGGATCTGCTGTCACGCATTGGCGGTTCGGTGCGCAGCGGTCTGGCGGACATCGGTGAGGCGACTCGCCTGATGGGCCGGTTGCTGGTGCTGGTGCCTGTGGCACTGGCGAGGTTCCGGCTGGTGTCTGACCAGATCCTTTTCCTGGGCAACTACTCGCTGGCGATCATTTCGGTGTCAGGACTGTTCGTCGGTTTCGTGCTGGGGTTGCAGGGTTACTACACGCTGCAACGCTATGGTTCATCCGAGGCGCTGGGCCTGCTGGTGGCGCTGTCGCTGGTGCGCGAACTCGGTCCGGTGGTGACGGCGCTGCTGTTTGCCGGTCGGGCCGGCACCGCATTGACGGCGGAAATCGGTTTGATGAAGTCAGGCGAGCAACTGGCTGCCATGGAAATGATGGCCGTCGATCCTGTGCTGCGTGTCCTGGCACCGCGGTTCCTTGGTGGCTTGATCGCCATGCCGCTGCTGGCGGCGGTGTTCAGCGCGGTGGGTATCCTCGGCGGCTGGGGCGTGGGCGTGGTGCTGATCGGGGTCGATTCCGGCGCTTTCTGGTCGCAGATGCAGGGCGGCGTCGATGTGTTCAAGGACGTCGGCAACGGCGTCGTCAAGAGCATGGTCTTCGGCTTGGCGGTGACCTTCGTCGCACTGTTGCAAGGCTATTTCTGCCAGCCGACTCCCGAAGGTGTAGCCCGCGCGACGACCCGCACGGTGGTCATGTCCTCGTTGGCCGTGCTGGCGCTGGACTTCGCGCTCACCGCACTCATGTTCTCGATCTGAGGAAAACCACATGCAGAAATCCCGTCATGACCTCTGGGTGGGTCTGTTCGTCGTCATCGGCGCTGCGGCGTTGCTGTTTCTGGCGTTGAAGGCTGGCAACCTGCTGAGCCTGTCGTTCGAGCCGGTGTACCGCGTTTCGGCGCGTTTCGACAACATCGGCGGCCTGAAGGCGCGCGCGGCGGTCAAGAGCGCCGGTGTCGTGGTCGGCCGGGTCACGCGCATCAGCTTCGACGACAAGTCCTTCCAGGCGACGGTGGAGATGGAGATGGAACAGCGTTTCGCCTTCCCCAAGGACAGCTCGATCAAGATCCTCACCGCCGGCCTGCTGGGCGAGCAGTACCTGGGCATCGAGCCGGGCGCGTCCGACAAGACACTGCTGGCTGGCGATGTGGTCACGCAGACGCAATCGGCGGTGGTGCTGGAGACGCTGATCAGCCAATTCCTGTTCAACAAGGCGGCCGACGCGAGCAACGCGCCAGCCGACAAACCGTGAGGGCGGTGGTCGTTTCGCTGCTGTGCAGCGCGGTGGTGCTGAGCGGGTGCGTGACCGCTCAGCGGCCCGACCCTCTGGAGCCGCTGAACCGCAAGGTGTTTGCCTTCAACGATGCGGTGGACACGGCGGTGCTCAAGCCGGTGGCGCAGGTCTACAAGGTGGTGCTGCCCTCGCCGGTGCAACTGGCAGTGTCGAACTTTTTCGGTAACGTCAAGGACGCCTGGTCGGCGGTCAACCTGTTCTTGCAGGGGCGTTTCGCCGACGGTTTCAGTGACGTGATGCGCTTTGGTACCAACACCGTTTTCGGTTTTGCGGGCGTGATGGACATCGCCACCGAACTCGGCTTCGAGCGCCATGGGGAAGATTTTGGTCAGACCCTGGGGCGTTGGGGGGTGCCTAGCGGCGCATATATCGTGTGGCCGATCCTCGGTCCCTCGACGGTGCGCGATTCGATTGGTTTGCCTGTGGACATGATGGCAACACCGGAATCCCTGGTCTCTGTTTCACTGACCCGCAAAACCATGACCGGTCTGCGGCTGGTCAGCGCACGGGCTGGGGTGCTGTCCGCCACTGGGCTGATCGATGACATTGCGCTCGACAAGTATGCCTTCGTGCGCAATGCGTATCTGCAGCGCCGCCGCAGCCTTGTCTACGACGGCAACCCACCGGATGAAGAAGAACCCGACGAGATGTCCGCGCCATTGGACAAGTCCCGCTGACAACCGTACTGTCCCATCGAACGTTGAAGATCGGCTGCCTGACTCTAGGTAGTTGTTGAAAGGAACTCCATGTTGAAGAGCCGTTGGACCTCGCTGATCGCCTCCGCTGCCCTGGTGCTGACCACCGCCGTTGTCCATGCCGAGACTGCACCGGACCTCTGGATCAAGCAGATTTCGGGGGAGGTGATCGAGGCGGTCAAGGCGGACAAGGCCATCCAGGCAGGCGATACCAAGCGCATCCTGGCACTGGTGGATGCCAAGATTCTCCCTGGGGTCGATTTCCAGCGCATGACCTCTGCTTCGGTCGGTCGCTATTGGCGCCAAGCCACCCCCGACCAGCAAAAACGCTTGCAGGACGAGTTCAAGACCTTGCTGGTGCGTACCTATGCCGGCGCGCTGACGCAGGTGAGGGACCAGACGGTCGAACTCAAGCCACTGCGCTCCAAGCCGGAAGACACCGAAGTGCTGGTGCGCTCCGAGATCAAGGGCAAGGGCGAGCCAATCCAGCTCGACTACCGCGTCGAGAAAAGCGGTGACGGCTGGAAGATCTACGACGTGAATGTGCTGGGTGTCTGGCTGGTCGAGTCTTACCGCGCCAGCTTTGCGCAGGAGATTTCTGCCTCGGGCATCGACGGGCTGATCACCAGGCTCGCCGAGAAGAACAAGGCTGCGGCCGCCAAGAGCTGAGCGGGCGCCATGGCTGCGTTGCGACTACCGGAACGGATCACGCTGCGCGAGGCGCGCGGCGTGCTGGAAACCTTGGGTGCGACGCTGTCCGCGCAGCCGGTCGGATCAGCGGTGATTGAAATCGACGCCAGTGCAGTGGCACAGTTCGATTCAAGTGCCCTGAGCGTGCTGGTCGGGTTGCACCGGCGTGCGGCGGCGGCAGGGTACACATGCCATTTGGTCGGCATGCCGCCACGGCTGACCGAACTCGCCCGCCTCTACGGCGTCAGCGAGCTGGTCACGCTCGGAACTCAGGGCGTCGCGTAACGCTTGGCGCGCAGGTTCTTCTTGATCTCCTGCAGCATCGGCCGCAGCTCCGGGCCGAGCTTGAGCGCCACCCCCGTCGTCAGGATGTCGATCACCGTCAGGTGCAGCAGCCGGCTGACCATCGGGCTGTAGCGGTCGTAGTCCTCGGGGTGGTCCACGCTCAGCAGGATCTGCGCCTGGTGGGCCAGAGGCGAACCGCTTGCCGTGATGACGATCGTGGTCGCCCCCTTGCGGCGCGCAATCTCCAGCGCATCCAGCAGATCGCGGCTGCGGCCCGAGTTCGAGATCACCACCACGCAGTCGCCCGGCCCGACCATCGTCGCCGCCATCACCTGCACATGCGCGTCGTTGTAGGCGACCGCGTTCACGCCCAGCCGGAAGAACTTGTGCTCCGCGTCGTGCGCCACGATGCCGGAGTTGCCAACGCCGTAGAACTCGATGCGGCGCTTCGCGCGGGCGGCCTCGGTCAGGGCCTCGATGGCACGGTCGAAGGCGTGCGCGGTGGCATCATTGCGGTATTTCAGCAGCGCGCTGACCGCGTTGTCGATCACCTTGACGACCAGATCGGCCGGCTTGTCGTCCTCGTCCACCGAGCGGTGCACGAAGGGCACGCCTTCGTTCACCGTGCCGGCGAGCTTGAGCTTGAAGTCCGCCAGCCCGTCGTAGCCGATGCTGCGGCAAAAGCGCACCACAGTCGGTTTGCTGACGTGCGACCGCTCGGCCAGCTCCGCCACCGGCAGGCTGGCGAAGCTGCGCGCATCCGCCAGCACGAGTTTGCCCACGCGCTGTTCGGCCGGCGACAGGGCCGGCAGCGAGGCGCGGATGCGGTCCAGCATCGGGGGCAGGGATGATGACGACGATGACGACAAGGGATTCACTTCACTGTTCCTCACTCCAGGCGTAGCCGTCGCGGGCCACCAGCGCACTGGCCGCCGCCGGACCCCAACTGCCCGCTGCATAACCACGCGGACCTTCGCCGCCACTGCTGCGCTCGCGTTCCCAGGCGTCCAGGATCGGCTCGACCCAGCGCCACGCCTGTTCCTGCTCGTCGCTGCGCACGAACAGGTTCAGCCGGCCTGCGATCGCATCCAGCAGCAGCCGTTCGTAGGCGCCCACCCGCTCGGCCGCAAACGCCTTGTCGAAGTCCAGATCCAGCGACACCGGGGCGAGCGTGTCGCTGGTGCCGCTGCCCTTGGCCGCCAGCAGGTGCAGCTCCAGCCCGTCTTCCGGCTGCAGCTTGATCACCAGCTTGTTGGCCCGCTGCGACCCTGGGAAGATCGGGTGCGGCACAGGCCGGAAGTTCACGACGATCTGGGCCTCGCGGGAAGCCAGCCGCTTGCCGGTGCGCAGGTAGAAGGGCACACCCGCCCAGCGCCAGTTCTGCACTTCGGTGCGCAGCGCGACAAACGTTTCGCAGTGGCTCCCTTCCGGCACCTTGACTTCCTGCTGGTAGCCCGGCACCGCCTGACCGTCCGCCGTGCCCGCCCGGTACTGGCCGCGGATCACGTCGCGCACCACCGATTCCGCCGTGAACGGCTTGAGCGACTTCAGCACCTTGAGCTTCTCGTCGCGGATCGCGTCGGCGTCGCTCGTCGAGGGCGGCTCCATCGCGATCATCGTCAGCAGTTGCAGCGCATGGTTCTGCACCATGTCGCGCAGCGCGCCCGTGCGGTCGTAGAAATCACCCCGCGTGCCCACGCCCAGCGACTCCGCCAGCGTGATCTGGATGTTGGCGATGCTCTCGCGGCGCCACAGCGGCTCGAACAGCGCGTTGCCGAAGCGCAGCGCCATCAGGTTCTGCACCGACGGCTTGCCGAGGTAATGGTCGATGCGGAACGCTTGTTCCTCGCGGAACACCGAACGCACGGCGCGGTTGATCTCCTGCGCGCTCTTCAGGTCATGGCCGAGCGGTTTTTCCAGCACGACACGCACATGCGGCGCATTCAGGCCCGCCGCGCCAAGCTGTTCGCAGATCACCGGGAACAGGTGCGGGCTGGTGGCCAGA
>JBEEMX010000183.1:0-6565 GCA_041192465.1 Pseudomonadota bacterium
CCGATGACCGTGCCAAGGCGCTGGCCGCCGGCTGCGACGATTTCGACACCAAGCCGGTGGACTTCGCGCGCCTGCTCGACAAGATGAACGCCCTGCTGGCGGAGCGCCCCACCTGATGAGCGATCCCGAACTGGACCTCACCCTGCCCGCCGTGACCGCGAGCCTGCCTTCTTTCCAGACCGCGTTCGACCAGGTCTGCACCCGCGCAGGCCTCGCCGCCGAGATTCGCAACGACCTGCAGGTGGTGCTGGACGAGGTCTGCTCCAACGTCTTCAAGCACGCCTATGCCACCCCCGGTGGCATGCTGCGGCTGATCGTGTGCCGCCTGCCCGCTGCCATCGAGATGACGTTCATCGACCAGGGACAGGCGTTTGACCCCTTGTCCTTGCCTGCGCCCGACCTGACACTGCCGCTGGACGAGCGGCCGCTGGGCGGACTCGGCATCCACCTGGTCCGCCAGATGACCGATCAACAGTCCTACCGCCACTCGACGGCCGAGGGCAACCGGTTGTCCTTGACCAAATTCGTCACCTAAGGGGAAACAACAATGGAAGTCGCCGCTTCACACCATGAACACGTCACCGTGCTGACCATCGCCGGCAGCGTGGACAGCCTGACCGCCGACAAGCTCACCGCCAGCCTGAGCGAGCAGATCGGCGCCGGCCGCATCCACCTCGTCGCCGACTTTGCCGCCGTGGACTACACCAGCAGCGCCGGCCTGCGCTCGCTGCTGGGCACGGTGAAGGACAGCCGGCGGCTGGGCGGCGACCTGCGGCTGGCGGCGGTCCAGCCCTCGGTGCTGCGGGTGCTGTCGTTGTCGGGCTTCGCCAGCATCATCAAGATCTTCGGCGACGTACACGAGGCCGTCTCCAGCTACCAGCCGAAGGTCTGACATGGCCGCCACACAGCACACCGCCGCAGCGGGCGGCCCCAGCGTCACCCTGGTCATTGGTTCGGGCAGCGTCAAGTGCGCGGCGGCCATCGGCGTGGTGAAGGTGCTGACCGAGGCGGGCATCCGGGTGGAGCGGGTCGTGGGCTGCAGCGGTGGTGCCCTCTTCGCCACCCTGGTCGCGCAGGGCCACGATGCCGCCACCTCGCGCGACATGACCGTCCGGCTGTGGACCGCCGAGATCGCCGCCAAGCGCAACCTGCGGGCCATGTTCAGCGCCATGGCCCCGAAGCTGCTGGGTTTTTCGGTCCAGCGTTTCGGGCTGCGCGACGACCGGCTCATCAACCGCCGCCTGCAAGACGCCTTCGGCGACCTGCGCATCGAAGACCTGCCGATTCCCCTGCACATCACCGCCACCAACTTCATGGACGGCGAGCTGGTGGAGCTGTCCAGCGGCCCGGTGGTGCCGGCGCTCCGGGCGAGTCTGGCCATTCCCTTTGCCTTTTCGCCGGTGGAGATCGACGGCAAGCTGCTGGTGGACGGCTACGTGTCCGACCCGCTGCCGATCAGCGTCGCGATGAAACACGGGGCGCGCGTCATCGTGGCGGTGGGCTTCGAGAGTCCGATGATGGAGCACATCGGCAGCGCCGGACGCTTCGCGATGCAGTTCAGCTCCATCATGTCCAACAACCTGCTGCGGGCGCGCTACGCCTTCAACAGCGTCGCCCACCACGCCGAGGTGCTCACCATCATCCCGGAGTTCAACCAGCGCATCCGCCTGTTCGACACCGAGAAAGTCCCCTACATCATCGACGCCGGGGCCGAAGCCGCCCAGGCCCAGATCGGCTACCTGCGCCGGGTGCTGGCCGAGCACGCGACGCCGCCGGTGCATCCTTGAGCCGCAATGGTCACCGGGTCGCCATGGTCATCGGGTCGGGTGGCCTGCGCTGCGTCGCCGCCTTCGGCGTCATGGAGGTGCTGCAGCGCGAGGGCATCGACATCGACATGGTCGTGGCCTGCAGCGGCGGCGCCCTGTGCGGCTACTGGGTCGCCAGCGGCCGCTCCGACACGGCGCAGGGCATCGCCGAGTTCGCTGACGGCTGGCAGGGCACCTTCGACCGGCTGGCCTACCGCAAGATCCTGGGGGCGGTGTTTCCGCGCTGGTGGGGGTTCAGCCAGACCTTCGGGGCGATCCGCGACGACGGCGTCAACCGGGGTTTGAGGGCGGCCGTGGGCGACACCCGCTTCGAGCAACTGCCGGTCCCGATGCACTGCGTGGCCACGGGAGTGAAGGACGGCGAGCAGGTGGTGTTGTCGCGTGGCCCGGTGTTCGATGCGATGCGCGCCACGATCGCCATTCCGCTGGTGCTGCCCCCGTGGGAAGTGGACGGGCGCCTGCTGATGGACGGTGCCGTGTGCAACCCGATGCCGGTGGACGTGGCCATCCGGGAGGGCGCCGACATCATCATCGCGGTGGGCTTCGAGGAGGTGCTCGACCCCGCGTTCAGCTCCGGCCTGGGCATGATCAAGCAGGTCGTCTCCGTGGGCGTCAACCACCTGTTCCGCGCCCAGTTCGCGTTCCACAGCATGGTCCACCACGCCGAGGTGATCCCGGTCATCCCCGATTTCGGCCAACCGGTCGGGCTGCGCGACATCCACCTGATCCCCCACCTCGTTCGCCAAGGCGCCCTGGCGGCTGAACGCGAAGTGCCCTACCTGCGGCGGCTGCTGGCCACCTTGCACATCTCCGCCACATGAACCCACCGCACAAGACCCCGCCCCTCGCCGTGGTGCCCGCCCACGTCCTGATCGTGGACGACCTGGAGGTCAACCGCGATCTGCTGGCGCGGCGGGTCCAGCGCCTGGGCCACAGCCACGACTTCGCCGACAGTGGCCGCACGGCGCTGGAGCGCCTGCGGGCCGCCGAGTTCGACCTGGTGCTGCTCGACATCACCATGCCCGTGATGGACGGCTACGAGGCGCTGGCGCAGATGAAGGCGGACCCGCGTCTGGCGCACATCCCGGTGGTGATGGTCACCGCCATCGACGGCGTGGACAGCGTGGTGCGCTGCCTGGAGCTGGGGGCGGAGGACTACATCACCAAGCCCTTCAACCCGGTGGTGCTGCGGGCGCGCATCGAGTCCTCGCTGAACAAGAAGCGGGTGGCGGACCTGAACGCCAGCCTGCTGAAGGCGCTGTCGCGTGAAATGCAGATCGCGCAGCGCATCCAGCTCGGGTTCCTGCCGCTGGCGCTGCCGCAGTTGCCGGGCTGGCCGCTGGTGGCGTCGTGCGTGCCGGCCAAGCACGTGGGCGGGGATTTCTTTGATGCGATGGTGCTGCCCGACGGCACGCTGGCCTTCACGGTGGCCGACGTGTGCGACAAGGGGGTGGGGGCGGCGCTGTACATGGCGCTGATCCGCAGCCTGCTGCGCATCAGCCTGCAGCAGGCCAGCCCGGGACAGACCGCCGGGGCCGCACTGGAATACGCGGTCGCCTTCACCAACGACTACATCGCCACCGTCCACGGGCGCGACAACATGTTCGCCACCGTCTTCGCCGCCGTGCTGGACCCGCGCACCGGCCGGCTGGACTACATCAATGCCGGCCACGACGCGCCGTTGCTAAGGCGGCACGGCCAGTCGGCGCCGGAGTGCCTGGCGCCCGAAGGGCTGGCGGTCGGCATGATGGAAGGCGTGCGCCACACCGCACGCTGCACCACGCTGCGGGCTGGCGACTGGCTGCTGGCCTACACCGACGGACTGTCAGAGGCGATGAATGCCCGGCACGAGCCCTTGGGCGAGGCGCAGGTCACCGACGCGCTCATGGCCGCCAGCGCAGGCCCGGCCGAGCTGCTGGCGCAACTGAGCCGCCACCTCGACCAGCATGTGGGCGACTGCCCGCCGCATGACGATGTGACGGTGCTGTGTCTGGCCGCCGCACCTGTCTGACGATCAACAGGCAGGTGCCGGCCCCGGTGGCACGGCGCCCTCGCGCCACGCCTTGGGCGTCACGCCGTGGTGGCCGCGGAAGCTGCGGATGAAGTAGCTCGGCGCCGCGAAGCCGCAGGCCCACGCCACCTCCTTCACCGCCAGCGTCGTCTCGCGCAGCAGCCGGGCGGCACGCTCCATGCGCAGCCGGTTGATGCAACCGATCAGCGCCTCGCCCGTGATTTCGCGGAACAGGTGCGAGAGGTAATCCGCCGTGCAGCCGGATTGCTCGGCCAGTCGCCGCACGCTCAGCGTGTGGTCGCCCAACTGGTTCTGGATCAACACGCGCAGCCGGGCGATCAGCGGCGGCTCGCGGCCGGTGTCGCCCTCCGAGGCATTCAGCGCCAGCAGCACCCCCGCCAGCGCCGCTGCCACCAAGGCCCGCGCCTGCGCATCGGCCCAAGGCTGCGCCGGGTTGGACGGGCTTTGCGTGGCGTGGAACAGCCAGTCGTGGATGCGGGCGGCCTGCGCGTGGTGGCGGGTTTCGAGGTGGGCGATGCCGGGGCTGCCCGGGCTGTGTTCGTGCGCGAGGTGGCACATCAGCGCCGGGCCTGCCGTGTTCACCACCACGTTGCGGAACGCCGCCCCACGCGTCGCGCCCACATGCTCGTCGTGGCGCAACTGCGGCGGCACGATCAGCACCTCGCCCGCCGCCAGCCGGCAGCCACCGTGCGGGAAGCGGAAGTCGGTCCAGCCCTCGACCTGGACGAACAGCTCGGGCGTCAGGTGGAAGTGCCCGTCGCCACGGGACTGCGGCTCGCCCAGGTGCTGCGGTCGGTGGACGACGAGCTGACCGGCCTGTGCCGCGGCCAAAGCGGTGGTCAGCGCGGACTCCAGGTTTTTTCGCATCATTGTCGGAATTCTGCTAGTGCTTGAACTTGGATCAGACGCTGGAATTGCCTACGCTGTTGGCCTGCAACCTGCCCACCCACGCTTCCAACCCCGCTTCGGATGCCCACCGTGAAAACCAAGATTTCTGTCATCGTCTGGAACGAATTCCACCACGAACGCCACAACCCGGCCGTCGCCGCGATCTATCCCGACGGCCTGCACGCCACCATTGCCCAAGCCCTGCGTGACACCCCGGCGCTCAACCCCGGTGCGCTCCCGCTGGAGGTGACGACCGCGACGCTGGACCAGCCCGAGCACGGCTTGACCGAAGAGCGCCTGGCTGGCTGCGACGTGCTGATCTGGTGGGGTCACATGGCGCACGACCGGGTGGACGACGCCGTGGTCGAGCGCGTGCAGCGCCGCGTGCTCGAAGGCATGGGCCTGATCGTGCTGCACTCGGGGCATTTCTCGAAGATCTTCCGCCGCCTGATGGGCACGAACTGCTCGCTGAAGTGGCGCGAGGCGGACGAGAAGGAGCGGCTGTGGGTGGTCGAGCCATCGCATCCGATCGCGGCGGGGCTGGGCGAGTATTTCGAGCTGCCGTATGAGGAGATGTACGGCGAACGCTTCGACATCCCGAAGCCGGACAGCCTCGTGTTCCTGTCGTGGTTCGAGGGTGGCGAGGTGTTCCGCTCGGGCTGCTGCTGGGAGCGCGGGCATGGGCGGGTGTTCTATTTCCGGCCCGGCCATGAAGCGTATCCGACGTATTACGACGCCAACGTGCAGCGCGTGATGACCAATGCGGTGCAGTGGGCCGCGCCGCGCGTCAACCTCGTCGATGTCTGCCCGATGAGCCCGCCGCTGGAGACGCTCAGCCCGAAGGCGCTGAACTTCGGCAAGGTCGGCGTGCTGCAGAACCGCGGAGACATCGCATGAGCGTGCGTCGTCTGCGCGTGGGGGTGATCGGCCTGGGCATGGGCCGTGCGCACATCGAGGGTTGGAAGCAGCATCCGCAGGTCGAGGTCGTCGCCATCGCCGATCCCGATCCGCTGCGGCTGGCGGCGGTGGGCGATCAATACGGCATCCCCGGCCGCCACGCCACGGCCGAGGCGATGCTGGCGGCCGAGGCGCTGGACGTGGTGAGCGTCTGCACCCCGAACAAGTTCCACAAGGAGTTGACGCTGATGGCGCTGGCGGCGGGTTGCCACGTCCTGTGCGAGAAGCCGATGGCGATGAACGCCGCCGAGGGCCGCGAGATGCTGGCCGCCGCCGAGCGGGCCGGGCGGCGGCTGATGATCAACTTCTCGTTCCGCTTCACGGCGCAGTCGCGGGCCTTGAAGGCGCAGGTCGATGGCGGCGTGTTCGGCGAGTTCTACTTTGGCCGCAGCGTCTGGCACCGCCGGCGCGGCATGCCGGGCTTCGGCGGCTGGTTCGGCACCAAGGCGCTGGCCGGGGGCGGGCCGCTGATCGACCTGGGCGTGCATCGGCTGGACCTGGCGCTGTGGCTGATGGGGTATCCGAAGCCGACCTGGGTGATGGGCGCGACCTACGACCCGATCGCCCGCGAGGCGGCGCAAAAGGCGGGCAAGACCTTCGATGTCGAGGATCTCGCCGCCGCCTTCATCCGCTTCGAGAACGGCGCGACGCTGGCGCTCGAAGCGTCGTGGGCGGCCAACATCGCCGAGGCCGAGCTGATGGAGACGCGCCTGCTCGGCACCAAGGCGGGGCTGCTGCAGCGCAACCTGAACGAGGGCTACACCTTCGACGCGCACATCTTCACCGAGCTGAACGGGGCGCCCTTCGATCTGCACCTGCACCCCCAGCCGGCCCACGCCGTCACCGCCATGAACGCCAGCGC
>JBEEMX010000184.1:0-6534 GCA_041192465.1 Pseudomonadota bacterium
GTCGTCGAACAGCGGGTAGCTGTCAATGGCCACCAGATGGTCGAACCAGTCGGGAGCGCGCCCGGCTGCGGCCAATGCACGCAGGCCGCCATTGCTGTGACCAATCACCGTCAGACCGCGCAGTTGCATGGCCTGTACAAAACCGATGATGTCCACCGCACCGACCTCTTTCGGGTACACGGTGCGCCGGCCGCTGTCGCCCATGCCGGACAAGTCGAGTGCGTAGACGCGGTGCGTCTGGGCGAGAAAAGGGGCGATGAAGTCCCACCAGTGGGCGTGGGCGCGGTGGCCATGCACCAGCAGCACGGGTGGCTTGCGACCCGCGTCGGCCGCCTCGTCGCCCCAGCACAGCGCGTGCAACTCCACGTCCTCGATGGGGACGCGGTGAGAACGGCCCGGATGTCCCAGCGCCCACTGGGCCCAGTCTGGAAGGGCCGGTTCGGTCGATGCGGTGTCGATGGCCGTGCTCACGGTGCCGCGCCGATCAGCAGCCCTTGAACGCCGGCTTGCGCTTCTCGCGGAAGGCGTTGATGGCTTCCTGGTGGTCCTGGGTCTGGGCAGACACGTTCTCGTAAGCCATGCCGACATCCATCATGCTGGCGGCCATCTGGCGCAGCGGGACGTTGATGGTGGACTTGCTCCAGCGCAGCGACTGGGCCGGCAGCGCGGCGAGACGGTCGGCATAGGCATCGACTGCGGCGTCGAGTTCCGCTGCGGGCAGGGCCTTGTTGATCAGGCCGATCTGCACAGCCTCCTGGGCGCTCAGCTTCTCGCCGGTGAACAGGTAGTGCTTGGCACGGGCGTAGCCGATCAGGGCGGGCCACATGATCTGACCGCCGTCGCCCGCGATCAGGCCCACGTTGTTGTGCGGGTCGCCGAAGCGGGCGTGGTCGGCGGCGAAGATCACGTCGCAGAACACGGCCAGCGTGGAACCCAGGCCGATCGCGTCGCCGTTGACCTTGGCGATGATGGGCTTGTCGCACTCCAGCAGGCTGTAGACGATGCGCTTGGCCTCACGGACGGCGCGGTAGAACTCGGGCGGGTGGTCGTGCAGGTACTGCATGTGCTCGATGTCGCCACCGGCACTGAAGGCGCGGCCGGCGCCGGTGATGACCACGATGTCGCTGTCTGCGTCGTCGGCGATGTCATAGAAGACCCGCGACATCTCGGTGTGCGCCAGATCGCCCAGGCTGTTGAGCTTGTCCGGGCGGTTGAGTGTCATCGTCAGGATGCGGCCGCGGCGGTCGAACTTGAGCGTCTCGTATTGGTCGAAATTCATCAGCAGGTCTCCTTGGACGGTAGGGCGCGGTTGCAGCTTGCGCGAAGGCGGCATCTGCACAAAAACTGATGATATGTCAGTTTAAAGATTTGTACACAGGGAAAATGCGGGTGACCAGCATGGCGCACGCCGTGCTTCGGCTACAGCGTGGCGGCGGTTCCCAGGATGAGCGTGGCCTGGCTGGACAGGGTGCCGCCGTTGGCATGTGCCAAGGCCAGCTCGGCGCCGGCGACCTGACGGGCACCGGCCTGTCCGCGCAACTGGAGGCAAGACTCGACCATGGTGAACAGCCCGTACATCCCGGGGTGGCAGCACGAGAGGCCGCCGCCATTCGTGTTCACGGGAAGCGCTCCGCCAGGTGCGATGCGCCCGCCGCGGACGAAGGAGCCGCCCTCGCCCTTGGCACAGAAGCCCAGGTCTTCGAGAAAGAGAATCGTGTTGATCGTGAACGCGTCGTAGAGCTGGACCACATCGATGTCCTTCGGCCCGACTCCCGCCATGGCATAGGCGCGGCGCGAGGATTCCACGGCCGCGGTCACCGTCAGATCCTCCGCCTGGTCCACGCCCGAATACCAGGTCGCGGCCGCGCCGCCAAGCAGGTAGATCGGCTTGGCCACCAGATGCCGGGCGCGGTCGGCGCGGGTCAACACCACGGCGGCGGCGCCATCGGTCACGAGGCAGCAGTCGCGCACACTGAGCGGGTCGGAGACCAGGCGGGCCTTCAGGCAATCCTCCACAGTGAGGGGATCGCGCGCAAAGGCCTCCGGATTGAGTTGCGCCCAACGCCGGGCCGACACCGCCACCTCCGCCAGATCGGCGCGCGTGGTGCCGTAGGCGTGCATGTGCCGGGCTGCGGCCAGGGCGTAGGAGGACAAGGGGGTCAGCGGCCGGTATGGCTTCTCGTAGGGCGATGGCAGCCGCATGGAGACCAGGCCTGCGCTGGCGGTTCTCTGGTTGCTGCCGTAGACCACCAGGGCGGTGTCGCACAGGCCCGCGTCCAGCATCAACGCAGCGACGATGACATGGGAGTGGAAGGCCGAACCACCGGTGCGGTTGTTCTCGGTGAACTTGGGTCGAATGCCCAGGTATTCGGCCGCCGACAGGCCCGACAGGGCGTCGTCCGGTGTGCAGACGAACAGCGCATCCACATCCGGCAGCGACAGGCCGGCATCTGCCAGCGCACTGCGTGCAGCCTGCGCAGCCAGGTCCAGCGGACGCAGGCCCGGCGACTCACCCATGCCCCAGGTGGCGGCACCGACGATCGCAGCTCGGCCGCGCAGGGTGTTGGACAGTTCGGTCTGCATTTCAGGTTCCCATTGCGCCGGCAGGTGAAGCTGACAGTTTATCAGCTATGTGCTAATCTTTGCCAGACGACCGAATCGGGAATACAGACATGCTGAGTGGAAAAGTTGCAGTGATCACCGGTGCCGGCAGCGGCATCGGCCGGGAGTTCGCGCTGGCGTTCGCGAAGGCGGGGGCCTCGGTGGTGGTCAACGATCTGGCGCAGTGGCCGGACGGCAGGGGAGCCGCCGCCCAGGCCGTGGTTGACGAGATCCGGGCGGCAGGCGGCGCAGCGGTGGCCAGCACCGACTCGGTCGCCGAGGCCGCCAGCGCCGGCCGCATCGTCCAGGCCGCGCTGGACCACTTCGGACGGGTGGACTGCGTGGTGAACAACGCCGGCATCGTCCGCGACCGCTTCTTCTTCAACATGGGTCTGGAGGAGTGGAAGGCGGTGATCGACGTGCACCTGAACGGCTGCTTCTACGTGTCCCGTGCGGCCGCGACCCACTTCAAGACCGAGAAGCGGGGCAGCTACATCCACATGACCTCCACCAGCGGGCTGATCGGCAACCCCGGCCAGTCGAACTACGCGGCGGCCAAGCTGGGCATCGCCGCGCTGTCCAAGGGCATCGCGCTCGACATGGCGCGCTACGGCGTGCGTTCCAACTGCATCGCACCCTGGGCGTGGACCGCGATGACCGCTTCGGTGCCGACCGAGACCCCCGAGGACCAGGCGCGCATGGAGAAGCTCAAGACGATGGAGCCGCGCAAGATCGCCCCGCTGGCGGTGTACCTGGCCAGCGAGCAGGCGGCCGAGGTGTCCGGGCAGATCTTCGGCGTGCGGGCCAACGAGATCTACCTGTTCTCGCAGCCCCGCGTGATTCGCTCGGTCCACCGCAGCGAGGGTTGGACGCCAGAAAGCATTGCCGAACATGCGATGCCTGCGATGCGCAACGCCTTCTTCCCGAACGTGGCTTCACCGACCCTGACGACCTGGGATCCGATCTGAACGGGTGTTCCTGAAGCTGGGTGGTTGAAGCTGGCTGCTGATGCAGGTTAACCCTGGTGCAAACATGAACAATTTTCATGAAAATGTTCATGTTGTGCGAAGCCTCCGTGCGCCAGCACCAGCCTGCAAGGAATCCCATGAATTCAACCGGAAAACCCGTGCTGCGGGTCATCGCTGACCGCAGCCGCTGCTGTGGCTACGGCCTGTGTGCCCAGATGTGCCCGGAGCTGTACAAGCTCGATGGCGATGGCCTGATCGCGCTCGAAACGGACACGGTGCCTGCCGGCATGGAAGCCGAGGCCCGGGAAGGTGCCGCGGCCTGTCCTGCCGAGGCGATCCTGATCGAGGAGATCCCCGCATGAGCGCCACGGCACCTGCGGCCCACGTCTGCGCAGAGGCCGGCATGGACATCATCGGCATCGGCTACCTGGGCTTCGAGACGACCAAGGTCGAGGAATGGCGGACGTATGGCCCGCAGGTGATGGGCTTTCAGATCGGCCCTTCTCCTGCAGCCGACCCCGATTCGCTGTATTTCAGGATCGACGACCGGCGCCACCGGTTCGCCTTTCATCCCGGCGCGGTGGATCGGCTGGCCTACATCGGCTGGGAAGCCAAGGGCAAGATCGAATTCGAGCAGGCCGTGGCGCGGTTCCAGGCCCACGGCGTCGAAGTGACCCAAGGCGACACGGCGCTGTGCGAGCAGCGCGGGGTCAAGAATCTGGTGCGCTTCCGTGACCCGGTGGGGTATCAGCACGAGCTGTTCCACGGGCAGAAGTGGATGCCGCGCTCGTTCCAGCCCGGCCGGCCGCATGGCGGTTTCGTCGCCGGATCGCGTGGGCTGGGCCATGTGGTGGTGATCACGCCGGAGTTTCCGCAGGCGCTGGAAGACTTCTTCGTCAAGCTGATGGGCTTCCGCTACTACGGTCCCGGCGCCGGCAAGGGGAAAACCGCGTTCTACCGCGCCCGATTGAACAACAAGACCAGCCACGACATCGCCTTCGGTTACGGCCCCGGGCGCATGGGGGTGCAGCACATGGGGCTGTTCGTCGAGAGTCTGCGCGATGTGGGTGAAACCTGCGACATCGTCCGGCAACGCAGTCTGCCCATGCAGATGACACTCGGCCAGCACACCCAGGACCCGCACGTCTCGTTCTATCACTTCTCGCCGGGCGGTTTTGCCATCGAGACCATCACCGAGCTGGAGCCGTGGCACGACGACGGGTTCGAGCTGAATCCCGAGAAGCTCAGCACCTGGGGGCATGAGCTTGTGGGGCCGATCCTCGGGCCGAGCGTGCGCACCCCCGAAGAGGTGATGGACGCCGAAGGGCTTGCGATCCTCCAGCGCCTGAAGGGCTGAATCACGGCGCGTCGGAGAACCTGGCGCGCATCGCTTCCGTGAAGTCGCGCTTGAGGGTCGGGTAGTAGGCGATCTGGCCGCCCATCCCGCCGGCAATGTCGATCGAGGCCGCGCTGATGAAACTGGCGTACTCGCTCGCCAGGAACAGCGCCATGCCGGCCACATCCTCCGGCTTGCCGAACCGACCCAGCGGCACCACCTTCAGCACCATCGCGTCGAACTCGTCGCGCGGCGTGCCGGCCGGCATTTCCTTGTAGTGGCGGCTCCACTGGCCGGTGTCGATCCAGCCCATGTTGAGCGTGTTGACCAGGATGTTGTCCTTGGGCAGCGACATGCCCAGCGACTTGGCCATCGCGATGCAGGCGGCGCGATTCGCCACGGACGGGATGCCGTCGGGGGTGATCTGGGTGCCGGCCAGCGCATTGATCTCGATGATGCGGCCCCAACGCTGGCGGCGCATGTGCGGCACCACCGCCTGGATGAAGCGGAAATGGCCCATCTGCAGCACGTTGGCGTGGTCGAGGATCTGCTCGGGCGTCAGCGTGTCGAGGTTGCCACCACGGCCCTGGCCGGCGTTGTTGACCAGCACATCGACACCGCCCCAGGCCTCGGCCACCTCATCGACGAAGGCTTTCACGCCGGGGGTGTCGGTGACGTCCACGGCGCGGGCGATCACCGCCTGGGCCTGCGCGGCGAAGTCGGCACCGGCCGCGTCGATGTCGGCCTGCGTGCGGGCACAGACCGCCACCTTGGCACCTTCGGCCGCGAAGGCGCTGGCAATCGCCCGCCCGATGCCGCGTGAAGCGCCCGTGATGATCACGCGCTTGCCGCTGAGGTTGATGTTCATGGTCGGTCTCCGTCGCCTGTTTGGCCTGTTCGTGGTGGCATCAATTTTAGACAGAATTTGTATTTATGTTCAAATAGTGTTTACTCCAAGCCGGCATGGCCCGGTCGGTTGAAGGCCAGACCGAGGAAGTCCTGCAAGGCATCGAGACACGCCTCGGTGCCGGCGTCGGTCGATTGGTCCATCGGCCAGGCCAGACCGACTTCCATCACCGGCAGTCGGGCATCCACCGGCACCGCCCGGATGCGCCGCCCGTCCAGCGACCAGGGCCGGAACACCATGTCCGACAGGATGGTCACCCCGAGCCCTAGCGCCACCATCTCGCGCAGCGCCTCCATCGACGACGTGCGGACGACCTGGGTGGGCGTGCGGCCGGCGGCTTGCCAGTAGGCGAGGGCATTCCGATCGCCCTCATCGACGGTGGGCAGGATGTAGGGATGGCGTGCGATCTCGTCCCAGGTCGCGCTGCCCAGGTCCGCGAGCGGATGGGCGTCGGCGACCCACAGTTGTCGGCGCGAGCGGGCGAGCACGCGGGTGCGCACTGCCTGCGGCGCGTCCAGATTCGACAGCAGCAAGGCCGCGATCTGGACCTGGCCTGACCGCAGCCCGGCCTCGATTTCCGGCCGCGCACGCTCGACCAGCGTCACGCGGATGTTCGGGAAGAGCTGCTGGAACCGGGCCAGCGCCGGCAGCAGGAAGTACCCGAGCACCGTGTAGGTGGCGGCCAGTTCGATGGTGCCCGACAGCGCCGTCTGGCGGCGGAA
>JBEEMX010000185.1:0-6527 GCA_041192465.1 Pseudomonadota bacterium
ATCACCTGACTGGACAGCTCCAGTTCCAGCAGGCGGATGTTGAGTTCCGACGTGGGCCATCCGGTGCGGGCCTGCAGGGCGTCGAGCGTGGTGGGTGTCCAGCCCAGCGCCTGCAGCAGCGGGTCTTCCGGCTGGTCGTCGGCGACCTTCAGTGGTGCCGCCTGGTCCTTGGCTGGACGGACCGTGGTGCTGGTGCCCCAGTGCAGTTCGTCGAGGATGTCCTGCGTGGTCTCGACCAGCTTGGCGCCGTCCTTGATCAGCTTGTGGCAGCCCTTGACCTGCGGGCTGTGGATGGAGCCGGGGATGGCGAACACCTCGCGCCCGCACTCCATCGCCAGCCGCGCGGTGATGAGCGAACCGGACTGCAACGCCGCCTCGACCACCAGTGTGCCGCGGCCCAGGCCAGCGATCAGGCGGTTGCGCTGCGGGAAGTGCGGCGCCAATGGTGGGGTGCCGAGGACGTGCTCGGACAGCATCAGCCCTTCGGTGGCGATGCGACCGGCGAGTGCGTGGTGCTGGCGCGGGTAGACCCGGTCCAGCCCGGTGCCGACGAGGGCGATGGTGCCGGATGGCCCGCTCAGTGCGCCTTCGTGCGCGGCACCATCGATGCCCTGTGCCAGCCCGGACACGACCACCATTCCCGCTTCGCTCAAGGCGGCGGAAAACTGGAAGGCGTTGTCGGCTCCCTGCGGCGTCGGGTGGCGGCTGCCCACCACCGCCAGCGCACCCATCCCGAGCAGTTCAAGCTGTCCGCGTGCGTGCAGCACCAGCGGCGGATCGGCCATCTCCTGCCAGGTGGACGGGTACAGCGGATCACCGATCACGAGCAGGTGGCAGCCGGGTTGCTGCAACCACTGCGCAGTGCGCTCCACCAGTGCATCGTGGCCTTCGGGGGCGCGGACCAGCGCCTCGCTCACCTTGTGGCCATCGAGCACCTCGCGCCAAGCCGCTGGCGATGCCGCGAAGATCTCCCGCGGACCGCCAAACGCCAGCAGCAGCCGGCGTGCCCGCTGGCGGCCGATGCCGGGTGTTTCCAGCAAGCGCAACCACGCCGCGAGTTCGTCGCGGGCCAGCGCGGCCGTGTGGAGATCGGTCACCGTCACGGCGGCGTGAATCGATCGCCCGGACGCACGGCGGTCTCGGCACTCAGGATCAGCGCGTAGGAGACGCGGTCGAACACCCGGAAGACGAAGAGCTGGCCGTGGGCCTCGTCTGGCAGTTTCAGCGTCGCCTTCAGCGGATCAGCCCGGTCCTGCACCCGCTCGCCCGCGCGCAGTACCGCCAGCACATGGCCGCGCTCCACCCCGTCACGTTCGCCGCGGTTGAGGGCCACGATCTGGTTCTGGCCTGCGGACAGGCTGTCGCCGTAGATCGAGACAATGTGCCCTTCGATCGGCTTGCCTGGCGGGTGGGGCACGTAGTTGCGGTTGTCGCGAACGGGGGCTTGCGCGATGCGGTCACCGATGCTGGCCTCCTGGCGCAAGGAACTCAGCGTGAAGGTGGCCGGCACGATCTCCGTGGCACCCCGGGCGTCGGTGCGCGTTTCACCGGCGCGCACGTACTCGGCGTTGCCGACAAACGCTGCCTCGTAGCCGAGGATCTCGCCACTGACCGGATCGCGCAGCGGCCGTGCCTCGCGGAAGATGCGCCAGTCGCGGGTGGCCGGCATCTCGCCGCGCACATAGGCCGTGTCACCGCGGCTGAGCAGCACGCGCCCTTCGCGGCCGGCAACGATGCGCGGCGCGCGGGCCAGCGTGTCGCTGTCGAGCACCACCGCGTCGTTCAGGAAGGGCTCGATCAGGTGCAGCGCGATCGAGGCGATCGGGCCCATGTCCGAGTCCCCGGCCCGCACACGCGGCGAGAGCTTGACCGTGCCGCCACTGCCGCCGCCGAACACCAGCCGCGCACGGCCACCACTCTTGACCAGCGTCAGGAGCTGGCCGGGGTAGATCAGGTGCGGGTTGCGGATGTCCTGCAGGTTCATGCCCCACAGCTCGGGCCAGCGCCAGGGGCTGCGCAGAAAGAGCTTGGAGATGTCCCAGAGCGTGTCGCCGCGCTTGACGGTGTAGCTGTCGGGCGCGTTCGGCGCCAGCTCGGACAAGGGCACACCGGTTTCAGCGACTTTCTGCGCTGTGCCCCGCTGGGCGCCAGTGATTGGATAATCGGGGAATGCTTGGGCCGCCGAGAGGGACAGGCCGAGCATGGCGAGGGTCAGGAGGCTTGCAGCCCTGGCGCTTGCGCGCTGGAATGGAGCAAGCTTGCCGTGGCACAGGATCATGGAGTGCATCTCCGTGCGCCGACCGATCCGGCCCGCGCGAAACTCTTCAATCAATCGCATAAATTCTGCCCCTAAACCCTTGATGCTGCAACGAAACCGGCCGTGGTGCCAATGACGTTGTTCCCGAACATGAGCCTGCTGACCATCCTTCGTTACCCCGATCCCCGCCTGAACAAGATCGCCAAGCCTGTTGCGACCGTCGATGACCGGCTGCGCCGGCTGATCGACGACATGTTCGAGACGATGTACAAGTCCCGCGGCATCGGCCTGGCCGCCACGCAGGTCGATGTGCATGAACGGCTGATTGTGATCGACGCCTCGGAGGACAAATCCGACCAGCTCGTTTTGATCAATCCCGTCATCATCGCGCACAGCGAGGACCGTGTGGTGAGCGACGAGGGCTGTCTGTCCGTTCCGACCATTTATGACAAGGTCGAACGCTATGCCACCGTGGCCGTGCGCGCGCTGGACCGCAATGGCCAGTCCTACGAGTTCGAGGCGGAAGGGCTGCTGGCCGTCTGCGTGCAGCACGAGATGGACCACCTGGTGGGCAAGGTCTTCGTCGAATACCTCTCGCCGCTCAAGCGCAACCGCATCCGCAGCAAGATGGTCAAGCGCCTGCGCGAAGACGAGGACGAGGAGTGATGGCCGTGGCGGGCGCTGCACTGCGCGTCGGTTTCGCGGGCACGCCGGAATTCGCCGCCGAGGCGCTGGCGGCGATCCTGGCCGCTGGCCACGCCGTTCCGCTGGTGCTGACGCAGCCGGACCGCCCCGCTGGCCGCGGCATGAAGCTGCAACCTTCCGCGGTGAAGCAGTGCGCGCTGCAGCACGGGTTGCCGGTCGTGCAGCCGACCAGCCTGAAGCTCGACGGCCGCACTCCGGACGAGGCCGCCGCGGCCTGCGAGGCGCTGCAGGCGGCGCAACTCGATGTGCTGGTGGTCGCCGCCTACGGGCTGATCCTGCCGCAATGGGTGCTGGACCTGCCGCGCCTGGGCTGCCTGAACATCCATGGCTCGCTGCTGCCGCGCTGGCGCGGGGCGGCACCGATCCACCGCGCCATCGAGGCCGGTGACGCGGACACCGGCATCACCATCATGCAGATGGACGCGGGGCTGGACACGGGCGACATGCTGCTGGTCACCCCCGAGCCGATCCGCCCGGACGACACCACCGCCGCGCTGCACGACCGGCTCGCCACGCTCGGCGGCCGGTTGATCGTCGAGGCGCTGGCCCTGGCCGGGCGCGGCGGTCTGACCGCGACGCCGCAGCCCGCCGAGGGCATCACCTACGCCCACAAGATCGACAAGCGCGAAGCGGCGCTCGATTGGACGCTGCCCGCCGAGGTACTGGCGCGGCGCGTCCGGGCGTTCGACCCGTTTCCCGGCGCGAGCTTCAGCCGCGCGGGCGAGGTGGTCAAGGTCTGGCAGGCTGACGCCGTGGACGGGCAGGGCGCACCAGGCGCCGTGCTGTCGGTGGAAGGTGATCGCATCGTGGTCGCCTGTGGCACGGGGGCGCTCGCGCTGGGCAACCTGCAGCGGCCGGGTGGACGGCGCCAGCCGGTGCGCGATGTGGTGCGGAGCTGGGTGATCGGCTTCGGCGAGCAGCTCGGCTGATCCGCGAGCGGCTCAAGTCGCACGCCTGAACGACGATAGCGCAGGGGACGACACCCCGAGTTCAGCCATGCGCCATCCAGCCCCTGCCAATGCCATTGCCTTCGCTCTGATCGCCGCCGGCTCGCTGGCGGGCTGCGACCAGCTCGGCATCGAGTCCACCAGCGCCACCCATGCCCGCACCGAAGCCGATGCCAAGGCCATCGGCAGCGCCTGCCGCCACGCCCTGCGGGCCATCGAGGACTGCTACACCCTCAACGCCAAGGCGGAGAAGGCGGCGGTCTACACCGGCTGGCGCGAGATGGACGAGTACATGCGCGAGAACAAGCTCGAAGGGGTGCCGCCGGTCGTGCCTCGGTCGGATCTTGCGGGGAAGAAGAGGTCTGCCGCCACCGACGAGGTCATCGACGAGCCCAAGGAAGCTGCAGGCAAGGCCCACGCCAAGCCGGCCCACTGACCTCGGGCGATGGGAGAATGCCGGGATGTCCCATCCCGGCGCCGACCCTTCTGCCGCGCTGACCCAGCGCCTGCGTCACGTTTTCCTGCACCCGGAGGGTCGGCGGGGCGTGCGCGACATGCTGCCGATGGTGCCCGGCATGGCCGCCTGGGGGCTGGTCACCGGCGTGGCGATGGTCAAGAGTGGCCTCGATCCGTGGTTGGCGCTGTTGATGTCGCTGACGGTGTTCGCCGGCTCCTCGCAGCTTGCCTCGCTGCCGCTGATCGCCACCGGGGCACCCATCTGGGTCGTGCTGCTGACCGCCTGCATCGTCAACCTGCGCTTCATCATCTACAGCGCGCAATGGCGCTGGTACTTCGGCCACCTCCCGCGTGGCCAGCGTGTGGCCCTGAGCTATCTGGCCGCCGACATCAACTACGCCCTGTTCGTGAAAGCCTGGCCCGAGCCGGAGCCGCGCCTCGGCCAGATCGAATACTTCGTCAGCGGTGCTGTGGTGGTCTGGATCGGCTGGCAGATTCCGTCGATCGTGGGCATCGTGCTGGCCGACGTGATTCCGCCGCAGTGGGGCCTGGGCTTCGCGGGCACGCTGGCGCTGATCGGGTTGACCTGCTCGCTGCTGGTGGACCGTGCGACGTGGGTGTGCGCGGCGGTGGCGGGGCTGGCGGCGGTGGCGGCGTTTGCGCTGCCGTACAAGCTGCACATCGTCGTCGCGGTGGCTGCCGCCGTGTCGGCGGGGTTGCTGATGGAGTGGCCGGGCTGCAGTGGTCTGCGGAGGGCCACGCCATGAACACCTGGGATGCTGCCCTCACCATCGTCGGGCTGGCGCTGGTCACGGTGCTGACGCGCAGCCTGCTGATGCTGCCGCGCGAGGAAGTGCCGATCCCCGCCTGGGCCAAGCGGGCGCTGAAGTACGCGCCGCTGGCTGCGCTGGTGGCCATCATCGTGCCCGAGGTGCTGCTGACGCGCGGTGCGCTGATCGCGACGCTGGCCGATGCGCGGCTGCTGGGCGCGCTGGTCGGGTTGGCGTATTACTTCTGGCGGCGCGGCATCCTCGGCACCATCGTCGTCGGCATGGCCGTGTTCCTGCCGCTGCGCATCGGGTTGGGCTGGTAGCGCCCGCGCATTCCGTTTTCTCTCGTCGCCTCTCTTTTTCTCTTTCACATCAAGGAGCCATTGGCATGAACGTCCTTCGCCTTCAAGACCTGATCGCCGCCGGCAAGATCGCCGGCCAGCGCGTGTTCATCCGCGCCGACCTGAACGTGCCGCAGGACGACGCCGGCCACATCACCGAAGACACCCGCATCCGCGCCTCGATCCCCTGCATCGAGATGGCGCTGAAGGCCGGCGCCGCCGTGATGGTCACCAGCCACCTGGGCCGCCCGACGGAAGGTGAATTCAAGCCCGCCGACTCGCTGGCGCCGGTCGCTGCACGCATGGGCGAGCTGATGGGCCGCGAGATCCCGGTCGTCGCGAACTGGGTGGACGGCGTGGACGTGGCGCCGGGCCAGCTCGTCATGCTGGAGAACTGCCGCCTGAACAAGGGCGAGAAGAAGAACAACGCCGAGCTGGCGCAGAAGATGGCCGCGCTGTGCGACGTGTTCGTGCATGACGCCTTCGGCACCGCCCACCGCGCCGAGGCCAGCACCTACGGCATCGCCCAGTACGCCAAGATCGCCTGCGCCGGCCCGCTGCTGGCGGCCGAGATCGACGCGATCAGCAAGGCGCTGGCCAACCCGAAGCGCCCGCTGGTGGCGATCGTCGCCGGCTCGAAGGTGAGCACCAAGCTGACCATCCTGAAGGCGCTCTCCAACAACGTGGACGGCCTGATCGTCGGCGGCGGCATCGCCAACACCTTCATGCTGGCGGCGGGGCTGAAGATCGGCAAGTCGCTGGCCGAGCCGGACTTGGTCGCGCAGGCCGTGGCCGTGATCGAGGCGATGAAGGCGCGTGGCGCGGCGGTGCCGATTCCGGTGGACGTGGTGTGCGCCAAGACCTTCTCGCCGACGGCTGAAGCCACCGTCAAGGCCGCCACCGACGTGGCCGACGACGACCTGATCCTCGACATCGGCCCGCAGACCGCCGCCATCCTCGCCGCGCAGCTCAAGGCGGCCGGCACCATCGTGTGGAACGGCCCGGTCGGCGTGTTCGAGTTCGAAGCCTTCTCGCATGGCACGGAAACGGT
>JBEEMX010000186.1:0-6481 GCA_041192465.1 Pseudomonadota bacterium
GAACGTCTTCAGCGGCACGGCCCGCGGCGACACGGTCGAGGCGCTGGGCGCCCGCTGGCCGCTGCCGCCGGACGCCGCCCGCGCCGCCGATGGCACGGGCGTTCACTACGGCATCCGTCCGACCGACCTGTCGCTGGCGCCGCAGGGCATCGCGGCCCGTGTCATCGTGGTCGAGCCGACGGGCGCCGAGACGGAGCTGCTGGTGCAGGTGGGCGGTGCGCAGCTGGTCGTCGTCATCCACGACCGCACCGAGGTGCAGCCGGACGACACCGTCTACCTGGCGGTCGATGCCAGCAAGGCCCACGTCTTCGACAGCCGGTCGCAGCAGCGCCTGTGACCCCCGCGCCGATGACCGCCGCCCCGCTCCCGGTCGTCGTGGTGATGGGGGTGTCGGGCTGCGGCAAGTCCACGCTCGGTCAGGCACTGGCGCAGGCGCTCGGCGTGCCGTATGTCGAAGGTGACGAGCTGCACCCGCCGCGCAATGTCGCGCTGATGGCCGCCGGCACACCGCTGACCGACGCCGACCGCGCCGGCTGGCTCGACCGAATCGGCCAGGCGCTGGCGCACGCCCAGACCGAGGGCAGCGGCACCGTGGCGACCTGCTCGGCCTTGCGCAGGATCTACCGCGACCGGCTGCGTGCCGCGGCACCGGGGTTGCGCCTGGTCCACCTGCATGGTGATCCGGCCCTGCTCGCCGAACGGATGGCGCGGCGCACCGGCCACTACATGCCCGCCACGCTGCTGCCGAGCCAGTTGGCCACGCTGGAGCTGCCCGACGCCGACGAGGGTGCGCTGGTGCTCGACCTCGCCCACCCGCCCGAGGCGTTGCTGGCCGAGGCGCTGCGCTACGCTCGCGGCCCATGAACCCGATCAAGAACGTTTCCGGTCACACCCTCGACCTGCTGGGCGAGGCCATCGTCGCCGGCCGCTACGCCCCTGGCAGCGCGCTCCCGCCCGAGCCGCTGCTGGGCGATGAACTCGGCGTGAGCCGCACCGTGGTGCGCGAAGCCGTCAAGTCACTGGTCGCCAAGGGCTTGCTCAGCACCGGGCCGAAGGTCGGCACGCGCGTGCTGCCGGCGGATCAGTGGAACTGGTTCGACCAGTCGGTCGTCCACTGGCACACGCGGGTCGGGCTGTCGCGCGAGTTCCTGCGCGACTTGCAGGAGTTGCGCCGGGTGGTGGAACCCGCTGCGGTGCGCATCGCCGCCGAGCGCGCCACGGCCGACGATCTCGTCGAGATCGAAACCGCCTTCGCCGGCATGAAACACGCCATCGAGCACGGTGGCGACTACGTGACCCACGACCTGCGCTTCCACCAGGGCCTGCTGCGCGCCTGCCACAACCGGATGCTGGTGCAGATGAGCAAGGCGCTTGGCGCACTGCTGCGCACCAGCTTCGAGCTGTCCACCGCCAAGCAGGACGGGCCGGCGCAGTCGCTGCCGCTGCACCGCGCCGTGCTCGACGCGGTGATTGCCCGCAACCCCGATGCCGCAGAACGCGCCGCACTGGTGCTGATCGACGGCGCCTATGCAGACATGCAGGAGGTGCTGGCCTCCCGGCGGGCGCTGCCGTCGCTGGTCGCGCAAGCCTCGCCGCTCAAGGCACCCCGTCCGCCTCGCCGCCCCAATCCCAACACCGTCACACCGCCATGAACCTGCTCATCACCGGCGCCGCCGGCTTCCTCGGCGCCCGTCTGGCCCGCACGCTGCTGGCCCGCGGCACGCTCGCCGGTCAGACGATCCAGCGTGTCGTGCTCACCGACCTGTTCCCGCCACCGCCCGACCTGCTCGCCGACACCCGTGTCGAGGCCCGCACCGGCCCGCTGCTGGCGCAGGTCGCTGCGCTGCGTGAGGACGCCATGGCGTTCGACGGCGTGTTCCACCTCGCTTCGGCGGTGTCGGGCGAGTGCGAGCTGGATTTCGACCTGGGCATGGCGTCCAACCTCGATTCGACGCGGGCACTGCTCGACGCGCTGCGCCACCGGGTCGTGCAGCACGGCGAGGCTCCGGCGCGGCTGGTGTTCGCGAGTTCGGTGGCGGTGTTCGGCCCGGACGACGAGCACCCGCTGCCCGCACTCGTCACCGACGCCACGCTGCCCACGCCGCAGACCAGCTACGGCATCCAGAAACACCTCTGCGAGCACCTCATCGCCGACTACACGCGCAAGGGTTTCATTGACGGCCGTGCCGCCCGGCTGATGACGGTCACGGTGCGCCCCGGCCGGCCCAACGGCGCGGCGTCGTCATTCTTCAGCGGCATCGTGCGCGAGCCGCTGGCGGGACTGGAGGCGGTCTGCCCGGTCGATCCCGACGTGTCGCACCCGCTGACCTCGCCGCGGGCGACGGTGGAAGGGTTGATCCGCGTGTTCGAGTGCAGCCGCGCCGAGTTCGGCGGGCGCACGGCGCTGAACCTGCCCGCGCTCAACCTGACGGTGGCGCAGATGCTCGATGCACTGGAAGCCGTCGCGGGGCCGGCAGTGCGGGCGCGGGTGCGCTTCGAGCGGGACGAACGTATTGCCGGGATCGTCGCGCGCTGGCCAGCCGGCTCGACCGCCGAGCGCGCCAGCCGGCTGGGGCTGCAGCCCGAAGCCTCGTTCGAGGACATCATCCGGCAGTACATCGCCGACCACGCTGACCACCCGACCGCGCTGCAAGGCATGGACCCCGCATGAACCAGATCGATCTGAACCGCCGTGTCGCCGTCATCACCGGCGGTGCCCAGGGCATCGGCTATGCCACCGCCGAGCGGCTGCTGCGCTCGGGCGCAACCGTCGTGCTGTGGGATGCGGACACAGTGCGGTTGCCGGCGAGCTGCGCGGCGCTGTCCGCACTCGGCCCCTGCCACGGTCTGGCGGTGGAACTGACCGACGAAGCCGCCGTGGCCGACGCCGCAGCGCGCACGGTCGCCGAACACGGCAGTCTGGACATCCTCGTCAACAATGCCGGCATCACGGGTGGCAACGGCCCGACCTGGGAGCTGTCGCCCGAAGTGTGGCGCCGCGTGCTGGAGGTCAATCTGGTGGCGCCCTACCTGACCTGCCGCGCCGTGGTGCCGGGCATGGTGGCGCGGGGCTGGGGCCGCATCGTCAACATCGCCTCGGTCGCCGGCAAGGAGGGCAACCCCAACGCCAGCCACTACAGCGCCTCCAAGGCCGGCCTGATCGCGCTGACCAAGTCGCTCGGCAAGGAACTCGCGCAAACCGGCGTGCTGGTCAACGCGATCACCCCCGCCGTGGCCAAGACGGCGATGTTCGACCAGATGACGCAGCAGCAGATCGACTACATGCTCGGCAAGATCCCGATGGGCCGCTTCGTGCAGCCGGACGAGATCGCGGCGATGGTGGCTTGGCTGTGCAGCGAGGATTGTTCGTTCACGACCGCCGGGGTGTTCGACATCACCGGCGGGCGAGCCACCTACTGACCCGCCGACTGCGGCCATGCGCCGGGGATCAGCTCCCGGCGACCATCATCCGGTCCACCAGCACCGAACCGATGGTCTTGCTGCCCATCGTGTACTCGTCCGCACCGATGGCGACGATGCCCTTGAACATCTCGCCCAGGTGGCCGGCGATGGTGACTTCATCGACCGGATGCACGATGCGGCCGTTCTCGACCCAGAAGCCCGCTGCACCACGCGAGTAGTCACCCGTCACGTAGTTGACGCCCTGCCCCATCAGCTCGACGACGAACAGGCCGCGGTCGAGCTTGCGCAGCATGGCCTCCAGGTCGTCACCCGCGGCGGTCAGGCGACTGCGCAGGTGCAGGTTCTGCGAGCCACCCGCGTGGCCAGTGGTCTTCAGACCGAGCTTGCGCGCCGAGTAGCTGGACAGGAAATACCCCTGCGTCACCCCCGCCTCGACTACCTTGCGCGCCTGGGTATGCACGCCTTCGTCGTCGAACGGGGCGCTGCCCTTGGCCTTGCGGATATGAGGGTCTTCGTCGATGTCGATGTGGTCCGGGAACACCGGCTTGCCCAGGCTGTCCAGCAGGAACGTGGCCTTGCGGTAGAGCGCGCCGCCGCTGGTGGCCTGCACGTAGGCGCCCAGCAAGCCAGCCGCCACGGTCGATTCGAACAGCACCGGCATCGGCCCGGTCGGGATCTTGCGGCTCTTCAGGCGGGACAGCGCGCGCTGTGCCGCGTAGCGGCCGACGGCTTCGGGCGAGGCCAGATCGGCAGCGTCGCGCATCGAGCTGTACCAGGAGTCGCGCTGCATGTCGCGCCCGCGGCCGGCGATCGGCGAGACCGAGATCGAGTGGCGCGAGCTGGCGTAGCCGCCACAGAAACCGCGGCTGTTGGCGGTGTAGAAATGCGACTGCTGCGCCGAGACGCCCGCGCCGTCGGAATTCGTGATCATCGCGTCGGTGTCGAGAGCCGCCGCCTCGCAGCGCAGCGCGAGTTCGGCCGCCTGCTCGGCGTTGACCGTCCAGGGGTGGAACAGGTCCAGGTCGCAGTCCGCCGCCCAGCCCAGCGCCAGATCGCCTTGATCGGGCAGGCCGGCGGCGGTGTCCTCGGCGGTGAAACGGGCGATGTCGTAGGCGGCCTGCACGGTCTGGCGCAGCGCGGCGGGCGAGAAATCGGAGGTGCTGGCATTGCCGCGGCGCTGGCCGAGGTAGACCGACACGCCGATCGCCTTGTCGCGGTTGCGCTCGACGTTCTCGATCTTGCCCTTGCGCACCGAGACCGACAGGCCGGCGCCTTCGGAGACCTCGACGCCCGCGTCGGTCGCGCCGAGCGACTTGGCCAGGGCCAGCGCGTCCTCGACCAGGGTGCGGAACTGGTCCCGCGTGTAGGAGAAACCGGAATCGGGACGGGTCGTGGCAGTCGTGGCAGTCATGTACGGGTCGGGCCGGTGGTGGTCGCTCGTATCATAGCGGTCGTCCTCACCCCCACCGCCCATGCACCCGAACGACCACTTTGACCACGACGCCGCCGCTCCGGCCCGCGACGACGATTTCGCCGACCGCCCGAGCAAGACCAAGCTCAAGCAGGAGATGCACGACCTGCAGGCGCTGGGCAAGGCGCTGATCGAGATGCCCGACGCGCGCCTGAACGCGATGGGCATGCCCGAGTTCCTGCTCGACGCGCTGCTGCAGCTCAAGCGCACCCGCTCGCACGAGGGCCGCCGCCGCCAGTGGCAGTACGTCGGCAAGCTGATGCGCCGCGTCGATGCCGAGCCGCTGCGCGAGGCGGTGGCGTCGTTCAAGGTGCCCGGCGCGCGGGAAACCCTCGCGCTGCACACGGCAGAGCGTTGGCGCGAGCGCCTGCTGGCCGAAGACGATGCCCTCACCCAATGGATGAGCGAACACCCGGACACCGACGCGCAGGGTCTGCGCACGCTGATCCGCAATGCCCGCAAGGACCAGCTCGCCGCCGCCGCCCTGCCCGCCGAAGGCACCGCTGAACGCAAGGGCCGCGCCTACCGCGACCTGTTCCAGCGCATCAAGTCGGCGCTCGAAGCGGCTGCCAAGGCGGACGAGCTGGCCGACCAGACCACTGACGAGGAAGACGACGATGAGTGACGCCACCCTGCCGCCACCCGAACCGGTGCGCATCGGCCTCGTCTCGATCAGCGACCGCGCCAGCAGCGGCGTCTACGAGGACAAGGGCATCCCTGCACTCCAAGAGTGGATGGCGCGGGCGCTGCACAACCCGGTCACCTGGGTCACGCGGCTCATCCCCGACGAGCAGGACGGCATCAGCGCCACGCTGCGCGATCTGGTCGATGTGAACCAGTGCGACCTCGTGCTGACCACGGGTGGCACCGGCCCCGCGCTGCGCGACGTGACGCCCGAGGCGACGCTGGCGGTGGCCGACAAGGTCATGCCCGGCTTCGGCGAGCAGATGCGCCAGATCAGCCTGCGCTTCGTGCCGACGGCGATCCTGTCGCGGCAGGTGGCGGTGATCCGCGGCAAGGCGCTGATCCTGAACCTGCCGGGCCAGCCGAAGTCGATCGCCGAGACGCTTGAGGGACTGCCGAACGCGGTGCCGCCGTGTCCTGGCATCTTCGCCGCGGTGCCCTACTGCATCGACCTGATCGGCGGGCCGTACCTGGAAACACGCGGCGACGCCGTCTGCAAGGCGTTCCGACCCAAGACGGCGCAGCGGCAGGCGCGCGGCTGAGTCAGCGGCCCCGGTTCACTGCTCGACGGCGCCGAGGTCTGGCGCCGCGCCCTTCGACACCCGCGCCTGTGTGCGCCCGACCGCGTCGAGCTGCCAGAGCACCGGCACTGCGGCGAGGCCCGCCGGTGCGGCCGTGGCGGCATCCACCAGCGCACTGCCCGGCAGCGGCACCCAGCCACCCGCCACCAGCGGCGAGCGCAGCCCCACAACCTGCGCGGCGGCCATCAGCAGCTGCCCCGTCAGGGTGTGCCACTGGTCGATGTCCTGCCAGCCGATCGACAGCCAGTTGCGCCCGAGGTGGACGATCCCGCCGGTGACCCAGGGTGGCTGCACCGACTGGCCCGCGCGCAGGCTCTTCTCG
>JBEEMX010000187.1:0-6475 GCA_041192465.1 Pseudomonadota bacterium
CACCGCCTGAAGGACACCCGCGAGAACCTGACCCGCGTGGACGACATCCTGCGCGAGCTGACGACCAACCTCGACAAGCTCGAAGCGCAGGCCGCGGTCGCGCTGCGCTACCGGACGCTGCAGGACACGGGCACGCGCAAGCTGCACCAGCTCTGGTTCCTGAAACACCGCGACGCCACCAGCGAGCGCGAGCGGGTCCGGTTGGCCGAACTGGCGGCGACGAATGCGCTGGAGTCGCGGCTGGCCGAGTTGCGGCATGTCGAGGCGGAACAGGAATCGCTGCGCCAGTCGCACTACGACGCCAGCGACACGCTGCACGCCGCGCAGGCCACGCTGGCCGAGGCGTCGATGCAGGTCAGCCGGCTGGAGGAGCGCATCCGCCACGTCGTCGATGCCCGCCAGCGCGGCCTGCAGCGGCAAGCCGAGATCAGCGTGCAGACGCAGCAATGGACGCTGCGCCGCGAACACGCCGAGGCCGAGCTGGAGACGCTGGCCGAACAGCTCGCCGCAGCGGAGGAGCAGGGCGAGATCCTCGCGGCGCAGGTGGAAGAACGTTCGATGGCGCTGCCTGCCGTCGAGGACACGCTGCGCCAGGCCAGCCAGCGCGCTGCCACGCAACGCATCCGCGCCAGCGAGGTGCAGCAGCAGATCCAGGTGCTGGCCGCGCAGTCGCGCCACCTTGACGAACGCAGCCGGGAATTGCAGACCCGCCGTGAACGCTTGACCACGGAACGCCGCCAGCTCGGCACGCCCGACGACCACCGCCTCGACGACCTGCGCGCCCAGCTTGCGCGGGCGCAGGAGGTGCAGGAACTTGCCGATGCCCGGCTGCACGAACTCTCCGACCTCGTGCCGACACTCGACGAGCAGCGCCGCGGCCAGCAGCACGCCGCCAACGGCGAATCCGCCCGCCAGTCGGCGCTGACGGCGCGGCTCGACGCGCTGCGGGCGCTGCAGGAGAAGGTGCAGACCGAGGGCAAGCTGCGGCCGTGGCTGGCGCGGCACGGGCTGGAGGGCTTGCAGGGGCTGTGGCGGCGCATCCACATCGAGCCGGGCTGGGAGACGGCGCTGGAGTCGGCCCTGCGCGAGCGGCTGCAGGCGCTGGAGGTGGGTCGGATCGAGACGGTGCGCGGCTTCGACCTGGACCCGCCGCCAGCCAAGCTGGCCTTCTATTCGCCGCCGACCGCCGCCATCGCCAACACGCACCGCACGCTGCCGCGGCTGACCGACCTGCTGCGCGTGGGCGATCCGGGGCTGATGGCGCTGCTCAACGACTGGCTCGAAGGCGTCTACACGGCGGCGAATGTCGAGGACGCCCTGGCGCTGCGCAGCCGGCTGACGCACGGCGAGCTGATCCTGACGCCGGCCGGGCATGCGGTGAGCGCCTACGCGGTGAGCTTCCACGCACCGGATTCGGCGCAGGCCGGGATGCTGGCGCGGGCGCAGGAAATCGAGAACCTGGAAACGCAGGTCCGCGCCCAGGCGCTGATGGCCGACGAAGCCCGCAGCGCGCTGGTCCGCGCCGAAGCCGCCTGCACCGACGCGGCGCAGCGGCTGGCCAGCGCCCGCCGCGACGCCGCCGACAGCCAGACGCGGGCGCACCAGTTGCAGGTTGAAGTCCTGCGCCTGACGCAGCAGGCCGAGCAGGTGACGCGGCGCCGCGACCAGTTGGATGCCGAACTGGCTGAAGTCGATGCCCAGCTCGAAGACATCGAAGAGCGCCGCATGACCGGCGAGGCGCGTTTCGAGGAACTCGACCTGCAGCTCGCCACCGAGCAGGAGCGCCACGCCGAGCTGGAAGACGCCGTGATCGCGGCCGAGCGCCGTCTGGCGGACGCCCGCGAGCAACTGCGCAGCCTGGAGCGCACGGCGCAGGAGGCGCAGTTCGCGGCCCGTGCGCTGCTGGCCCGGCGTGGCGAGCTGCAGCGTGGACTCGAAACCGCCGCGCAGCAGCTCACCGTCAATGAACGCGCCCTGGAACAGCTCGCCGCCGAACTCGCCGGGCTGGACGACGCCGCGGCCGACGGCGGTTTGCAGGAGGTGCTGGCGCTGCGGGTCGAGCGCGAGCAGGCACTGGCGGCGGCCCGACAGGCGTGGGACGAACTCACGCAGCAGATGCGCCGCGCCGACGAGCAGCGGGCGTCCTTCGAGCGCAGCCTGCAGCCGCTGCGTGACGAGATCACCAGGCTCCAGCTCGAAGCGCAGGCCGCGCAGCTCGGCGGGGCGCAATTCCTGGAGCAGTTGCAGGCGGCGGCGGTCGATCTGGGCGCGCTGGCCGTCGGCATCGAACAGGACGGCGTGCGCCTGCACGGGCTGCAAGGCGAGATCGACCGCATCCAGCGCGAGGTCAACGCGCTGGGTGCCGTGAACCTGGCCGCACTCGACGAACTCGGTGCCGCCCGCGAGCGCCGGCAGTTCCTCGACGCGCAGGTGGCCGACCTCACCGAGGCCATGCAGACCCTCGAAGCTGCCATCCACAAGATCGACCTCGAAACCCGTGACCTGCTGAAGGCGACGTTCGACCAGGTCAACGATGGCTTCGGGCGCATGTTCCCGAGCCTGTTTGGCGGCGGACAGGCCCGGCTGGTGATGACGGGCGACGAGATCCTGGACGCCGGCGTGCAGGTGATGGCGCAGCCGCCAGGCAAGAAGAACTCCACCATCCACCTGCTCTCGGGGGGTGAAAAGGCGCTCACGGCGATCGCGCTGGTGTTCGCGATCTTCCTGCTCAACCCGGCGCCGTTCTGCCTGCTCGATGAGGTGGATGCGCCACTGGACGACGCCAATACCGAGCGATATGCCCGTCTGGTCCGCCAAATGTCGTCCGGCACGCAGTTTCTTTTCATTTCGCACAACAAAATCGCCATGGAGATGGCCGAGCAATTGATCGGCGTGACAATGCAGGAACAAGGTGTGTCGCGCATCGTCGCGGTGGACATGGAAGCAGCAGTCTCATTGGCTGAGCTACCGTGACCGGCCACGCAAACCGCGCCACATACCGTTCAGGCCATGACCAGGAACCCGGGGACCGATGAATTCTTTGCAAGTTTGGTTGGCCATCGTTGGTGGGCTGGTGCTCGCTGCTGTTGTCGGGCATGGCGCCTGGCAGACCCGCCGGGTCGGCGGCAAGGTGCGTTCACCGCGGCTGCCGGCGGTGGATCCCGTCGTGCCGGGTGCCGCCGCTGTGACCACCGGGTACCTGGAGCCGAGCTTCGAGGAGGCGCAGGCACCGACCGAGCCGATGCCGCTGGATGCCACACCGCTTGCCTCGCCTGTCGAGGCGATCGAGCAGCGTCTGGCCGCGGTGCCTGCGGCGCTGAACGTGCTTGCACGCCGCGCGGTGGCCGTGCCGCGCATTGATCCGTTGATCGACGCCGTTGCCCGCCTGTTGCCGGAGTTGCCCCTGTCGGGCGAGGCGGTGCTGGCGCACTGGCCACCGTCGCGCCGAGCGGGCGGCAAGCCCTTCCTGATCGAGGCATGCAATAGCCGGACCGGCGAGTGGGAAACCCCCTTGGCCGGCCAGACCTACGCTGAGCTGCGTGCTGGGCTGCAACTCGCCAACCGGCTCGGGTCAGTCAACGAGATCGAGTACTCCGAGTTTGCCCAGATCATCCAACGCTTTGCCGATCCGTTGTCGGCGGGGGCCGAATTTCCCGACATGCTGGACGAGGTGGCGCGGGCGCGGGCGCTGGACCGGGTCGCCGTACACCATGATGCGCAGCTCGCCATGCGCCTGACGGCCCGCCACGGCCAGTGGCCAGTGAGCTGGATTCAGCAACATGCCGCGCGGCACGGTTTTGTCAGCGGACCGGTGCCGGGCCGGCTCGTCCTGCCAGGTCGGGGTGACGATGCACCACCCGTGCTGGCGCTGGTGTTCGATGCCCAGGCCGCACTGGCCGAGGATCCGGACCGCTCCTGGGTGTCCGAGATGGCGCTGGTGTTCGATGTGCCGCAAACGCTGCAGGCCGATCAACCGTTCAATGCGTGGTGTGCGTCCGGGCAAGCACTGGCCATTGCGCTCGATGCGGATGTCAACGACGACGAAGGCCATCCCCTCAACGCGGGCGCCTTCACGCTGATCCGTGAGGATCTGGACGGGCTGTACGCCAAGCTGGCCGAATTCGAGCTGCCCGCAGGCTCCCCTGCGGCGCGGCGCCTGTTCAGCTAGGTTCACCTGCGACATGCGCGCGCCTACACTGGCGCGCATGTCGCAAACCGATCTATTCTCGTCGCCGCTGAACCGCCCGTGCGGCCCCGATACGCAGGCATCTCCGGCCGAGCAGGCCGCCGAACTGCGTCGGCAACTGCACCACCACGCCCACCGCTACTACGTGCTCGATGCGCCGGAGATACCCGACGCCGAGTACGACCGGCTGTTCCAGGCGCTGCAGACCATCGAAGCTGCACACCCGGTGCTGCGCACCCCGGATTCACCGACCCAACGGGTGCTCGGGCAGGTGCTCGACGGCTTCGAGTCGGTGCGCCATGCGGTGCCGATGCTCTCCATTCGCACCGAAACTGACACCGAAGCGACCGGCGCGAGCGCGTTCGATACCCGCGTTCGGCGCGAGCTGGCGCTGAGCGAGGAAGCCCCCCCGCTGCGCTACACCTGCGAGCTGAAGTTCGATGGGCTGGCAATCAACCTGCGCTACGTGGAGGGTGTGCTGGTGCAGGCGGCCACCCGCGGCGATGGCGAAAGCGGCGAGGACGTGACGCAGAACCTCCGCACCATCGGCCAGATTCCGCTGCGCCTGCGTGACGTACCGGGTGGGTTGCCGGCGGTGCTGGAGGTGCGTGGCGAGGTTTACATGCGCCGCGATGACTTCGACCGCCTCAACGAGCGCCAGCGCGAGCGCATCGCCCGCGGTGACAAGGGCGAGCGCACTTATGTCAACCCACGCAATGCCGCGGCTGGGGCCGTGCGTCAGCATGATCCAGCCCTGGCCGCTGAGCGTCCGCTGAGCTTTTTCGCCTATGGGCTGGGCGACGTGCAGGGCTGGACGCTGCCGGCTGCACACAGCGGTGTGCTGGACGCGCTCGACGCCTTGGGTCTGCCAGTGTGCGTGGACCGGGCGGTGGTGGAGGGCGCCGACGGGCTGGCCGCGTTCCACCAGCGCATCGGCGCGCAGCGGGATCAGTTGCCCTTCGACATCGACGGCGTGGTCTACAAGGTGGACGACCTGGCCTTGCAGCGGCAACTCGGCTTCGTCAGCCGCGAGCCGCGCTGGGCGGTGGCGCATAAATATCCGGCGCAGGAGCAGATGACCACCGTGCGCGAGATCGACATCCAGGTCGGCCGCACGGGCAAGCTCACGCCGGTGGCCAAGCTGGAGCCGGTCTTCGTCGGGGGCACCACGGTGAGCAACGCCACGCTGCACAACGAGGACGAGACGCGGCGCAAGGATGTGCGCACGGGTGACACCGTCATCGTGCGGCGCGCGGGCGACGTGATCCCCGAGGTAGTCGGCGTGGTGCTGGAGCGCCGGCCGCCGGATGCGGGCGAGCCGTTCGATCTGTACCGTCGGCTCGGTGGGCACTGCCCAGTCTGTGGCAGCGACATCGTGCGCGAGGAGGGTGAGGCGGACTGGCGTTGCACCGGCGGTCTGTTCTGCCCGGCGCAGCGCAAGCAGGCGATCCTGCACTTCGCCGGGCGGCGGGCGATCGACGTGGAGGGTCTGGGCGACAAGGTCGTCGAGCAGCTGGTGGACGCTGGCCTTGTGCGGACGCTGCCGGAGCTGTACACGCTGGGTGTGGCCAAGCTCGCCGCGCTGGACCGCATGGGGGAGCGCAGTGCGCAGAATCTGGTCGATGCGCTGGAGAAGAGCCGGCACACGACGCTGGGGCGCTTCCTGTATGCACTCGGGATCCGGCATGTTGGCGAGTCCACAGCCAAGGCACTCGCCCGGCATTTCGGTGGCATCGACCGGCTGGTGGAGGCGACGGTCGAGCAGCTCACCGAGGTGGCTGATGTCGGTCCTGTGGTGGCGCAGAGCGTGCGCACCTTCTTCGAGCAGCCCCACCACCGCGAGGTAGTGGAGCAGCTTCGAGCGCCTGGAGGGCTGGTCTGGGAGGAAAGCGACGGAGTGCCGAGTGCCGAGGTGCTGCCACTGACAGGGTTGACGCTGGTGCTGACCGGTACGCTACCGACCCTCGGCCGGGATGCCGCCAAAGACCTGATCGAGGCGGCGGGCGGCAAAGTCAGCGGCTCGGTCTCGAAGAAAACGCACTACGTGGTCGCGGGGTCTGAAGCCGGGTCCAAGCTGGAAAAGGCGCAGGCGCTGGGCCTGTCGATCCTGGACGAGGCCGGTTTGCTGGCGTTGATCGGCGTGCTCGCTGTACCGGACATCCCATCAGATGCTACGTAATTGGCAATAGTGGAAATGTTCAATTCATCACCACCCGAATAGAGGGTGTGTTCGGCTCTGCACCGGTTCGAGAAAATTTCGCTGCGGACGATGCTGATGGTCAGCGTCGC